>LNEA01000019.1 GCA_001464855.1 Rhizobiales bacterium Ga0077530 | reverse complement strand
TAGGTCTCATGCTCCACTCCTCAGGGGGTGACGATGAGCTCGAAATCCTCCGTTCCTCAAGCCGCTAGTTTTGTCTCACATGTGCTGATGTCGGACAGCCATGCCATGGCATCTTCGCATAGACCAGGGGCAGGAGTGGCAAGGAGGCAGGCTGCGTGATCTTTAAGCGCGAAATCGGCTGGCATCAGCTGGATCTCCTCGCGACGATCCCCATCTTCCTCGCCGGCTCCGCATTGCACTTCGCCTACGGCTGGCTAGGGCAATGGCCACCTGCGGCGCTCTTTGCGGCTGTGAATGAGTCAGTGTGGGAGCATCTCAAGATCGCTTTCTGGCCGGCGCTGTTCTGGGCGGCTGTCCAGTTGTGGTTGGGCCGACCGAGGGAAAGCGGCTACTGGGCTGCACGAGGCTTTGGGCTATTGACCATAATCGTGGCGATCGTGGTGATCTTCCACGGCTATACGGCAATCCTGGGTAACAATCTGCTTCCTCTCGACATCGCCACCTTCGCGGTCTCTATCCTCTTCGGACAAGCTGTCTCTATTTTTGCCTTGCCCGCCGTTCGTCGTAGAAGACAGGTGCGAATTTTGGGGCTTGCCGCGCTGCTTGCTCAGGTTGGAGCCTTCTCAGCGTTCTCGTACGCTCCGCCCCACCTGATGCTCTTCAAGGATGCGCGAAACGGTCTCTACGGCCTATCGGCTTACGACGCAATTTCGCACTACCGCGCAGACTGACTCATCAGGAATGCGGTTCCAGACCCGCGCCGGCTTCGACGGTTTGTCGGCCAGCGCTTCGACGCGGCGCGCGAACTGGCCGCACGCTTCACCTTTGGAAGAAAGGTGTCGCATTCCGCGCCTGACATACCCCATTTGTGACTTTCAGGCTGTGGGCGTGTCGGAACAGAGTCGGTTCCGCACCTTACGCGAGATTGCTCAAAGTCATGCGTGATGGAAGGCTTGTTAGCTTCCACGCTCAAAGGCAACAATCACCAAGACGGCGATCGGAACGTGTCCAGATCACGAGCGCGGCCGATGAGACAGGCGGACCCGAAGCGCCACTCATCCTACTTGTCTGGTTGCCGGTGTCCGTCGCCTTGAGCAGGCGTGCCGCGCAATGGCCTTAAGCGAGCGCGGTTGACCTCAATCAGTCGCAAAGCAGTAGAACAAGCCGGCGCCACCGGTCCCCTTGAGCGCATCCTGGCCGCAGCCGCGCGAGCCGTGCGAAGAGTTCCATGACTTCATGTGCCGGGTGTCCTTAAGGCCGATGCGGTCGTGGTGGCCGACGATCGCCGAGCCTTCGCCGTTCTTGGTCCAGTTGCCGCACGTGGTGTCGCCGCCCGCAGTGGAGAACAGGCCCTGCGGGTCGGAGCCCGTGAGGATATCGTGCTGGTTCACCGCGTCGCCGCGGCCGCTGATGACTTCGCCTTTCTCGGTAAGGGCCGTTTGTTTGTCGATGTTGACGGCCGCCGAGTGCAAATCCTCGACGCTCTTGGCCACCACTACGCCCTTTGCGTTCTGCCACGGGCCCTTGCCGATGCGGTCGCGGGCGTTAACGCCGGCTTCGCCGCCTGGTGCGGTGGTGGAGAGATAGGCGCGCCAATTGGTCTTGGTGGCGCCGGCTGCCTTCGCAAGCGCCGCACAGTGAGCATCGGCGCCGTCGAGACCGCCGAGGTTGGCGCCGTCACCCTTGCCGGCGCTGGTGACGAAGAATGTCATGGCCGCCTGTTGGGCGTGGACGCTGGCGGTCCACCCAAGTGCCAGCATCGTAGCCCCCACCCACAACCGCAAACAAATCTTGTTCGACATGGATACCTCCCATCATTGAGTTGATTGGCTGTTGCCAAGCCCTATCTCAGGGCGGAAATCATTGCCTGAAGGTTTCGATTCTGCGCGTGCTGGAGCGGCGTCACGCCATTGCGATCACCGATCGACTTCTTCGCACCCGCAACGACCAGCGCTCGTGCCGTCGCGACATGCCGCTCTCCACCGTCACCGAGGATTACTGCTTCGATTAAGGCAGTCCAACCGAGATTGTTCACGTGATCGAGGGGTGCGCCAGCCTCGATGAGGGCCTTCACAACTGTCTCGTGCCCAAGGTGCGCCGCAGCAATCAGTGCTGTTCCGTCGTAGCGGCTGGTGATCGCACCGGGGTTGCCGCCAAGCTCGATGGCAAGTTTCACCATGCGCACGTCGTCCTTGACGGCAGCGATGGTAATCACGTCATAGCGGTCGCTCTCCAGCGCGTTGATGTCGCCTCCTCCCGCAACAAGGGTGCGAACGGCATCGTAGTGAGAGCCGAAGGCGGCGACATGAAGCGGTGAGCGGCCAGCCTTGTCGCGCTGCTTCGGGTCGGCTCCGCCAGCGAGCAAAGCGCGTATCTCAGCGACATTGCCCTGCGCGGAAGCCTTGTGAAGTCCCTCATAAGCCGCAACTTGCGCGGGACTCGGGGGCGTTTGCGCTATTGCCGCAACTGGTACCGCGACGGCAAGCACCAGTCCCGCCATCAGCGATGCAACCTGGTATGACATTGTCGACCTCACACGCTTCCATTTCCGCGACACGCTTGCGGAGCCAAGAATAGCCAAGGGTCGCGAGGTGCGGTATTTGCATGGATGCAAACAGGCGTTGCAGTGATGCGAAACCGATGAAAGCGCTGAGATCCTTCGACAACCTTGCTGCGGTGCTCGCGACCCAGCGTTTGGCCAGCCCATCAAAGGCGGCTCGTGCGCTTGGCCGCGCACCATCGAGCGTGTATCGGGCCATCGAGCGCCTCGAGGCCGAGGCTGGCGCGCCCTTGTTCTTGCGGTCGGCCTCGGGCTGGAAGCCGACAGCGGAGGGGCTCCGGGTTATCCAAGTCGGGGAGCGCATCGAGGCCGAGATCGCAGATGCCGAATTGGCACTTCTTCGCGGCAATCGGCGCTTTCCAGCGCCGGTGCGCGTTTCGGCTTCCGATAGTTTCGCGACCTATCTGGCACCCGTGCTCGTCGCATTCGCCGAACGCGAGCCTGACGCCGTTATCGAGCTCATTGCGGATAACAATTTTGTTGATCTCGTGCGGCGTCAGGCCGACATCGCCGTTCGGCCGGACATGCGGCCGGGCGACGGGCTGGTTGGGCAACGTGCCGGCAAACTTGCGCACGCGCTCTACGGCGCTACGGCCCTGCTTGAACGCCATGGCATGCCACAAACGATTGCGGACTTACACCACTATGCGATATGCACTTTGACGCCAACGTTGCCGCACTTCACCGCATCGAACTGGTGGAAGGGGCTCGTTGGCTCGCACGGCATGCGCGTCACTTTCGTTGCCAACACTGAAACAGCACTCGCCGCCGCAATCGCCGCCGGTGTGGGGATTGGTGTCCTTCCGCGCTTCATTGGCGATCGGCTCGACGGCGTCCTGCGGCTACCGAGCATTCAAATCGGTGAACCCGTCGACATTTGGCTGATAACGCATCCCAAGCTGCGCGAAAACGCGATGGTGCGATCGTTGATACGCGCCCTGGCGGCGGCAATTAGAAAAGATTCGCGATTGGCTGCGGGATTGAAAAAGCGACCCGGCCAGATGCTTCCATAACGCCCTGGCGGCGTGCCCACTCTCGGGCAATAGCGCGGCTGCTTTGCATCTTACCTATCGTGCTGCTGATACCAAAGGCGATCCTGATTCAGTCGGCCTCCGCTGACGATCGAGCCCGACCACCGATCAAATCAGCACGTCGGAGCATCATCGGGAGAGGTGACGATGCGGCGATAGAGGTGCCACGTCGTGTGTCCGAGAACCGGCAACGTCACCACCAGGCCCAAAAACATGGGCAACGCAGACAAGGTTAGCAGCACGACTATGAGTGCGGCCCAACCGATCATCGGAATCGGGCTCGCCGAGACAGCTCGCACCGACGTTATCATTGCGGTGACGAAGTCCACGTCGCGCTCCAGAAGCAGCGGAAATGAGACGACTGTCAGCGAAAAAAGGATTAGCGAAAGTGCAGCACCGATAACGTTTCCAACCACGAGAAAGAGCAGGCCCCCATTCGTTGTGAGGACGATCCTGAGGAATTCGCCAATGGAAGCAAAGGAGCCAGCATTGCCGAGAAACAGGGCAAGCAGCAGTCGCACCTGGTACATCCAAACGACGAGAACGAACACCGTAACGAAAGCCATCCAGGCAATCTCGCGCCGCGACCGAACGGTTTTCCAGATACTGGCAATTGAGATCGGTTCCGCTTTCTCCAGCCGTCGACTGACCTCATAGAGCCCCAACGCGACGAAGGGTCCGATTATCGCGAAGCCCGCGGCCAACGGGTAGGCCAGATAAGTCATGCGGAGTGCGCCGAGGCACACCAGGATCGCCGTCCCACCTATTGCGTAAAGCAGCCCGAAGAGTAGTCCGAACCGGGGTGCGGCCTGGAAGTCACGAAGTCCGCGGATCAACGCCTCGACTACATCCCGGGCTTCGATCGAACGGACGATTGGGTCTGAATTGTGTGAAGCGTCCACCATGCGTTTTCATTCGGCCCCACTGTTATTTCAGTTTGAGTGGGGTCGATCTTTGCATGCGCGCCTTGATTCAGATCAAGCTGCTTATGAGTGGCCTGTGCCCCGCAGTAGCACAACAAGAATGGTCTCACCTCCCGTCTCGCAGGCCCCGCGCATGGGCACCCTCTTTCCCATGCAGCCCGGCAACTCGCGCTGTTGCCGTCAGCCTCTATTCACGTGTGCATGCTGGTGTTAGATGGAGACAACTGCGAGAAATGCGAAGAAGAGGTAGGGTCCTATGCGGCTACTGTCATCAGCGCTCACAGTACTGGCGGTTCTCGGTATCGCTCTATTCGGTGGGCGCCTCTGGATCGCCCAAGACACGACGCGGTGCGCGCTGGTCCCGGACTATCTCCAGGCCGTGCTTTGCAGGCCCGATGTGATTGCATCGCTGGCCTTCAAGAAGGGGCAGTTTCTTGGTCCGCTCGATGTCCGCTTCATGAGTGTCGTATCGGGGGATGGCCACCCCATGGAGATGATTCAACTTCTCAGAGCGTTCTCCTATCGCGACAGCTCTGGCGTCACATGGGATGTACCCGAAGGCTTCCTATCCGATGGCGCGTCGATACCGGAACAACTCTGGATAGCAGTCGGCGGTCCGTACTCCGGCCCTTACCGCGATGCCGCCGTGATCCACGACTATTATTGCTACACGAAAGAGCGCAAATGGGAGGACGTCCACAACGTCTTTCTAGAGGCCTCCCTCAATCGCGGCACGCCCGAGTGGAAGGCCCAGTACATGTACGCCGGCATTCTCTTCAAAGGGCCACGGTGGCCGTCCCCCCGCTCGGGCATGCGTCGCGGCTTTGCCTATGCACAAGCGGTACCGGCACCAAAACAGGCTTCACCGCCACCCTCACCGCCATTATCGGTCGGGAAGAGCGATCAACAGATCTTCGAGGAGTTGCGCGTCTGGATCGAGAAAGAGAAACCCAGCCGAGATGACATCAGGAAGCGTGTCGAAGAACTCCGCAAGGAGCGAACGCCGAGATAGACGCCGACCTCATCTCAGATCCCATGCCCCAGTAGCTACCGATCCTTGCACGAGCCTGGAAAGCGGGGCCGCGGCTACGAGCCCGCAAGAATCATTCGAGCAGCGGCTGCGGCTCACGCACCTGACCTTGGCAGCCGCTCAGTCAAAACCTGAGTACTTGACGACGTTGGCGATGTCTTCCCGGTCACTGACCAGCGTGTTCTCGATCGCGTCGTGTTTCGGGTAACCGATGCTCATTCCGGTCACCAGGATTTGGTCGGCTGGAACATCGAGGTGGCGAAAGACCGTTTCCTGGAACGGAACCCAAGCGGCCTGCGGGCACGTCTCGAGGCCCAAGCCCCTCGCCGCAAGCATGATCGTCTGAATGTACATTCCAACGTCTGCCCAATTGCCCTGGCCGAGATAGGTATCGGTGGTCACAAACAAGCCGACCGGTGCGTCGAAGAACTTAAAGTTGCGCTGAGATTGGTTGGCGCTGGCCTCACGATCTCCCTTTTGTATTCCAAGCAGGCCAAACAACGCCCAACCGAGCGATCGCCGGCGGGAATTGTGGAGTTCGCTCCATTTGTCTGGGTAGTAGCCGTAGTCGGCGTAGGATTTTCCCTGCCCGCCACGAACCTGCTCGAGCACATCATCGGTGATCGCTTGCTTGACGGTACCTGCGCACACGTAGGTGTGCCAAGGCTGTGTGTTCGTCCCGCTCGGTGCGCGCTGCGCGATCTGCATGAGCCGGTCCATGGTCTCATGCGAAACCGGATCGGGCTTGAACGCCCGGATCGATTTGCGCGTCTGAATGGCGTCAAGAACATCCATTGCTACTGCCCCCTAAGTTTGCGTCCATTTTGCATCACGCTATTGCAGACCGCGGGTGCCGGCAACATCGCAAGGCATCGGCTCTCAAACCAAATTCTACCTCGACGCTTGACGCTCAGAGGATTGTGCCAGAGCTTGATGGGAGCGCGCGCGCCGCGCGGCGTCGACAAAGCTATTTCAGGGCCAACTCATGACCGTCCGCATTGGGGATCTTCTAGAAAAGACCGCCCGTGTCTACGGGGATAGCCCCGCGGTTACCTTTGAAGATCGGACAAAATCTTGGCGTGACGTCTACACACGATGCTGCAACCTCGCTGCAGGCCTCGAGCAGCTCGGACTGAAGCCAGGTGACCGGGTCGCGTATCTGGGATTCAATTCCGACGCGCTCTTCGAATGCTACTTTGCGCCATCGCTAGCGGGACTTGAGACCGTCGTTTTGAATTTTCGCTGGTCGGTTCCCGAGTGCGCCCACGCTCTTCGGGAGTGCGCGCCGAAGGCGTTGATTTTCGACGCTGCACACGCCGATGTGGCAGCACGGGCCGCGGCCGAAGCGGGTCAGTTGCCTCTCATGATCGAACTAGGAACCTCGGCTCGCCCGCCGACACTCGCCTACGAAGATCTTGCCTCCCGTACCGGGACACCCGCCGCGCAGCGATCATGCAACGACGACACCCTGATAATCTATTTCACAGGCGGAACGACGGGACGGTCGAAGGGTGTGATGTTGTCCCATTGGAATGTCTTCACCAACGCTATGGGCGCCCCAAACATCATGGGCAACGTACGCGACAGCGCGCAGCTTGTCGTCGGCCCTATGTTCCATCTCGCGCCCGGCTCGCGAATTTTTTCAGCCGTACTCCTCAATATACACTCGGTGATCATGCCGCGGTTCGACGTGGTCGAGATGATGACGCTCATCCAGCGCCACAGGGTTCATTCGCTGACACTCGTCCCGACGATGATGCACATGATCCTGAATCATCAGGACTTCGGCCAATACGACTTGTCATCGGTCGGGCAGATCACTCTCGGAGGCTCTCCGACGCCGCGCGACCTTCTGCAAAAGGTCATCGCCGTCTTCCCTTCCGCCAAGCTCAACAACGGCTACGGCATGACTGAGATGTCGCCGATGTTAGCGGCGCTGACGTCTGAGTACCACGTGCTCGATGGCCCAAATGCGGGCAAGCTCAATTCAGTGGGGCGCCCTGTGCCCTATCTCGACATCAAGATTTTCGACGAGGACGATCGTGAGTTGCTACAAGGCGAGATCGGAGAGATCGTTGCGCGCGGGCCGACGGTCATGAAGGGCTATCTGAACCGGCCCGACGAGAACGCGGCGGCGTTACGGGGCGGCTGGTTTCATACCGGCGACATGGGGTACTTCGACAAGGAGGGCTTGCTCTACATTTCCGGGCGCTCAAAGGACATGATTATCTCCGGCGGCGAGAACATTTATCCGACCGAGATCGAGGATGTGCTCTCGACCCATCCGGCTGTCTCGCAGGTGTCGGTCATCGGCTTGCCGTCGGAAAAGTGGGGCGAAGTGGTTCACGCCGTCGTCATCTTGGCCGAAGGCGCGAACACTGACGCAGATGAACTCATTGCACATTGCCGCAGGAACTTGGCCGGATACAAATGCCCACGCGGCATTACATTTCGAAAAGAGCCGATGCCGTTGTCCCCTGCCAATAAGATCCTGAAGAGCGAACTGCGAAAGCAGTTTCTGGAACAAACCCTGGCTGAATGAGCCGGTCAGCCCTTCTACGTTCCGCTGGTCGAATTGGAGGTGTTCTTCGAGGGAGTCGTAGAAGCAGGCGATGGATCGGGATAACCTCAACCAGAGAACGATCGCGGAAATTACGGGGGTGCGATGTAACCCATCAACAGCTCCCTTGAGAGTTTTGAGGCTTCATTCACGCGCGACGTGATGCACGCCGCAGCTTCCGTTAGGCGACTTTGCCCGGGCCGATCAGCTACGACTGAGCGCTTTCCACGGTCCGCTCAATCGTTTTGGCCAGCTCCGGCTCTAATCCAAGGCGTGCCGCCAGCAGGTCGAGATAGGCCCGTTCAGCCACTTGATCTGGCATTATGGCGAGCAAGGAGGCCGCATAGAGCTCCACTGCCTCCTCCTTGGTTCTGGCTGCCTTCACGATCCGCTCGATATTCAGCGGCGCGGCAAGTTCCTTTTCAATGAACGAAGTTGCTTCGCTTTCGAGGCCAGCTTCAGAGTAACGGCCGAGAATCTTGGCTCTCTCTTGATCATCAATGTGGCCATCAGCCTTCGACGCCGAGATCATCGCGCTGATCAACTCGAGGGCGAATACATTCTCGCCTTGAGGCGCATTGGCGATGGCGAAGGAAGAATCGGGCGGCGGCGGCAACAGAGGAACGGTTTCTCGACGGCCATCAGATCGCGCTATCGTCTCGACCTGACTTTGGCCCGCTTGATAGTCGCGATACGCCTTGTACGCGAGCGCACCGATTGCAGCTGCGCCACCATATGTGAGTGCTTGCGTCGCGAGCTTTCTTCCCCCTTTAGAACCAACAAGGATCGAGGCGAGACCACCGGCGAGGCCTCCGGCCAACAGAGGATTATCCCGCGCATAACCGTGTGCCGTGCCCAGCACGCGACCAAGGCCGCCAATGATCCCATCATTGGCTTCGTCTGCGCGCTCGCTTGCACCACCAGGCCGATCACCACCGCTTTGATGGCGGTTGTTTGGCTCTTCCTGCCCTGCGCCGAGAAACTGGTCGAGGAGGCGCTTGGCATCAATCATTAGAATCCTCCAATCTACCGCCTGTGAGGTAGGAATTGCCTCGACCGGCAGCAAGTCCGCCCGGCAAGCGCATCCTGCCGCAGCGCATTCTCAAGGTGTGGCCGCGGGCCAGCTCGCGACAATGTAAAGCGCGTAGCTGCCAAAGAGGACGGCACCCTCGGTTCGTCCGATGCGCATCCCCGATCTGGCAAAGAAGAGCAACGCAAGGCTCGCAGCCAGCATCACGAAGAGGTCGAAGCGCACGATTTCAGGCGGGATGACCGTCGGCGCAAGAAGTGCCGTGGCGCCTCCAATGCCCAGAATATTGTATATGTTGGAGCCGAGGATGTTGCCGATGGCGATTTCGCTCTGCTTGCGAAGTGCTGCAATCACACAAGTTGCTAGCTCCGGAAGCGAGGTGCCAACGGCAACAATGGTCAGTCCGATCAGCGTCTCCGATAGGCCCAAGTTGCGAGCCAGACCGATCGCACCTTCAACCATGAGCCTTCCACCTAGAATAACGATCGCAAGCCCGCAAAGCGCGATGGCAAGGGGAACGCCGACCGCCGTGATCGTCCTTCGTGCTGAAGGCACATCTGGGTCTCCTACTGCAGAATGAGTACGGACAACCAGCTCATGGGCCTCGCCTCTATCGAAGGCGGCCGTGTGTCCTTCATGAGCGGCGCTGCGCTCTTTGATGTAGGCATACCAGACGTAACAGATCAGGCACGCGACGAGCACAGCCCCGACCGCTCTATCGAGCTGTGCCATCATCAGCCCGAGCCCGACCAGGCCGAGCGCAGCAAGGAGCATGACCACGCCATCGCGCGCCAATGCGTGTCCACTCACGGACAGTGGCGAGATCAACGCCGCGATGCCGGCGATCAGAAGAATATTGGCAATATTGGAGCCAACGATGTTGCCGACTGCGATCCCCGGAGAACCGAGAAGAGAGGCTTCCACGCTGGTGACAAGCTCGGGTGTCGACGTGCCGAAGCCAATAACTGTCAGGCCAACCAGAAGCGGTGACATGCCCAGCCGCTCGGCCGACGTCGCGGCGCCGCGCACAAGCAGCTCACCGCCAGCGATGAGGAGGATGAGCCCCACCGTTAGGAGGAGATAGTCCATTTTTAGATACCGATGCCGATAGCCGCTATGCCCGCACAAGAAGGCGCAAGAATCCGGAGAGAGCCTTATGTCGTCACCGGATCGAACACACCCCGGTCCCGGTCAAGCCAGTGAAGCTGGCCGTCGGCGATTGAGAACCAAGCACCTTCGAGCTTGAGGCGACCCGAATCTATTTCTCGCGCGACGAAGGGGAAGGTGGTGAGGTTATCGAGCGACTGCTGAACGCCCCTGTGCTCAAGCGCCCGCTGGCGTTCCGCGCTGCTCATGTTCGGTTCACGCGCGATCAGTTCGTCACGACAACCATCGAGCAAGCCGACCCAGGGTGCGATGAAGCGGCCGATGGGACGATCATCGGCAGCAGCCAGACAAGCTGCCACACCGCCGCACAAGCCATGGCCCATGACCAGGATCATATCCACATTCAGGCTGGTAACGGCGAATTCGACGGCCGCCGATGTACCATGGTAACGGCCGTCCTCCTCATAGGGTGGTACAATAGCAGCCACGTTCCGCACAACGAAGAGTTCGCCCGGACGAGCCGCAAAAATGGTCCCCGGATCGACACGACTGTCGGCGCACGCGACGACCATGACACGAGGCTGTTGGCCTCTCGCTACCCGACCGAAACCGGAGGTAGCCGTCGCGGAGAGTTTGCGCCGTGATCATTGTCAGTTGCCCCGCATGGTCTTCGTTCGGCGCACGTATCACTTTGTTTTTCGCGTCGATCTGCGACAGCCTGAACCCTGGAACGCTGCGTCCGACGCGAGCGTCTGGCCTTTATAAGCTAAGCACTAGTACCCCGAGGGCGCGTGCTCTTTGGGCGGGGTTCTGGCCGCGGATCAATCGTGACGTGAGCGACCGCATGTCCGTGACAAGACGCAGCGATTGGCACCACAGCACGCGATGAATTTACGCGAACGGTCTCGATCGTGTGCGTTCGCGGATCAATAAGGCTAGACATGGCTCTACGTGTCTCTCCTGGGCACGGCCGCTTATTCGGCCGTCGACCATAGGTAGTGACGAAAGCTTGCTCTTGCCAATCGGCGCAAGGCTTGGGACTAATCGGATTTTCCTATCACCAAACCGCCTTTATCCGGTGGAGTTCCGAATGCCGCTCTGCGCGGCTCGGATCACCTGAGATCTGCCGACCGATGCCGTGTCCATTTGTCAGGAACGTCCATGCCCAATCTGCGCCAGCTGGAGTATCTCGTTGCCATCGCTGACACGCGGAGCTTTCGCCGTGCAGCAGAGCGCTGCGCGACAAGTCAACCTACGCTCAGTGAGCAGCTGAAAGCCTTGGAAAGCAAGCTCGGCGCTTTGCTCGTCGAGCGAACGCGCACGCGCGTGGTTCCTACACCGCTCGGCTTGCAGATTGTAGAGATCGCCCGCCGCATGCTTGCCGATGCCCGAGAGGTCGAGAAGCTTGCATCGAGCGGCGGGACAGAGCTGTCTGGCGTCGTTCGCCTTGGTTTGCCGCCGACGATTGGACCGTATCTATTGCCGGCCGTCATACCGGAGATGCATCGTGTCTTTCCGACGCTTAAACTCTACGTCCGCGAAGAATTGCCGAGCGGGCTGCCGGCCGCATTGGCGGAAGGACGGCACGACCTCGTCCTGACGTTGCTACCAGTGAAGGAAATCGAGCTTGTCACGGTGCCGCTGTTTCGCGAGGCGCTGCATCTTGCAGTCGCTGCGGACCACCACCTGGCAAGTCGCAAGTCTGTCCGGCGCACTGATCTGGCCGGTCAAGACATTCTGACGCTGGGCAAGGGGCACCAGCTTCACGAGGCAGTCAACGCATTCTGCGATGGTCTCGGCGCGCGTCTACGGCTCGACTACGAGGGCACGAGCCTCGACACACTCCGTGAAATGGTGGCCATGGGGCTCGGCGTCACCTTCCTACCTGGCCTCTACGTCCAGGCCGTCGCCGAGCGAGACGCGAGTATACGGATTTTGCCACTCGCCGATCGTGCGCTCTACCGAAGAGCCGGCCTTGTCTGGCGCCGAACATCACCCTGGCAGGATCATTATCGCGTGCTGGCCGAACTTCTGCGGGACCAAGTCCGTCTGCATTTCCCGGACCTGTAGTCAGATCGTCTGAATGGGAGCCGGATACATAGCGCCACCAATGTTGGCTACCGTTCACATATGGCAGTTTATAGCGCCCTGCGAATCTCCGCTGTCCAACGCTTGACGACATTGCTCGCATATTCTGCAAGGGCAATTTGAAGGACGCGACTGCTGTCTGCAATTGGGATGGCGCTACTCTGTGCAGCGCATCATTCCAGTGGAAGCGTTAGGTCACTATTGGCCGTCTCGTCGGATCGAGGTCGGGCGGAGCGCGGCAGCTCTGCCCGGGTAGTTCAGACGTCGATTTTCTCCGCGATCTCAATGGCGTCATCTATCTCGACACCGAGATAGCGAACGGTGCTCTCGATCTTGGTGTGGCCGAGAAGTAGCTGAACGGCACGTAGATTGCCGGTCCGACGATAGATCAGTGTGGCTTTGGTCCGCCGTAGCGAGTGCGTACCGAACTTCAGCGGGTCGAGACCGATGCTCGCAACCCATTCACCGACGAGACGCGAATACTGCCTCGTCGTGAGCCCGCTGTCGGGTCCACGTCGGCCTGCGAACAGGCATTGACCACGCTGGCGCCCCGTTACCCGCAGGTAGTCATCAATCGCTTGGCGGGTTTGCTCCGTCATTTCGAACCGCACAGGTCGGCCAGTCTTCTTCTGTCGAACAGTTGCTCGGTCAGAGGTGTAGCCGCTGGGTGCCACGTCATCGACGCGGATCGCCACCACGTCGCAACCTCGGAGCTTGCTGTCGATGGCGAGATTGAACAGCGCAAGGTCTCGAATGCGCTTCTGTAGTTGGAGGCGAGTTCGGATGGACCAGACGTGTCCCTGACGGAGTGGAGGCTTCGGGCCAATGATCTTGCCCCTGTTCCAGGGAGGCCGGCGAGTTGAATTGCCGGTGATCGAGGCATCGTTGTCGTTCATAGCTTGTCTCCTTGTTTGAGAGACAAACCAGAATGAGCGCATTCATCTCAACTGCTTGATCGGGCGTCCGGTTTGAAGCAATTTCTTCCGTCCGATGGTTACCATCGCGACGCGGTTGACCCGCAACACAAGTCGCGAACCAGATGCAAATGCCACGCCAGTGCGTCCGCTCAATATCATCGCGTCAAAGATTCTGTTCAGGAAATCGGGCCGGATGCATCCGGCCGGGAAATCTGAGCGGCCAGCGTTGCCACCCGAAAAGCCGCCACCCGAAACGATGGCGCTACTCCTATCTGCGGAGCCCAAGCCTGATCTGCTTCTCGATCTCGATGAGTGCGAAGAACGCCGCTCCGACGGCGACAATCAAAACGCCGTCCGTTAGTGACACCGCTTGCGTCCCAAGCAAGGCCTGCAGCGGCGGCAGATAAGTGACTGCAAACTGCGCGGCGGTGATGATGATGACCACGGTCCAGACCACCTTCGTGCCGCGAACGGCATCCCACGTCAGCGAAGTGCCGTGAATGTTGCGGATGAAGAAGAGGTGGAAGATCTCCAGCACCACGACCATGTTCATTGCCATAGTCTGCGCCAGCGCCAGAGGATAGCCCTTATCGACGGCATAGTTGAAGACGGCGAAGACGGCCGCCAGGAACAGAAGCGCCACCAGCACGACGTGCCATACGAGCTCCCCTGATAGGATTGGTTCGCTTCGCCGGCGGGGCGGGCGAGCCATGGTACCTGACTCGGTCGGCTCGAAGGCGAGCGCGATGCCGAGCGTGACGCCGGTGATCAGATTGATCCAGAGGATCTGCACCGCGGTCAACGGCAGAGCCAGGCCCGCCAGCAGCGCCAGGACCACGACCATCGACTCGCCTGCGTTTGTCGGCAGCGTCCAGCTGATCACCTTCTTTAGATTGTCATAGACCGTCCGTCCCTCGCGAACGGCCGCCGCGATGGAGGCGAAGTTGTCGTCGGCGAGCACAAGATCGGCGGCCTCCTTGGCGGCCTCAGACCCTTTCAGCCCCATGGCGATACCGGCGTCCGCGCGTTTCAGCGCCGGAGCGTCGTTCACTCCATCGCCGGTCATCGCCACTGTCAGACCATTCGCCTGCAGTGCCGTCACGAGGCGCAGCTTATGTTCAGGGCTGGTGCGGGCGAAGATGTCGACCGAGGCGACCTCAAGCGCAAGCTGTGCATCGTCGAGCTTGTCGAGATCGGCACCAGTCAGGACGCGGTGCGGGTTCTCCAGCCCGATCTGTTCGGCGATGGCGGCCGCGGTGCCTGCATGATCGCCAGTGATCATTTTCACCCTGATACCCGCTGCGCGACATTCTGCGACGGCGGCTAAGGCCTCGGGCCTGGGCGGATCGATCAGGCCGACGAGGCCGAGGAATGTCAAAGTGCCTTCCAGCGTGTCTGCGTCGATCCGCGAGCCAGTCTCGGGACGCTCGGCCAGGGCCAGCACGCGCAGGCCCCGCCGCGCCAGCACCTCGGCCCGGTCGTGCCAGTAGTGCAGATCGACGCCGCCGCACATCCGCAGCACGCGCTCCGGCGCGCCCTTCACATAAATCAAGCGGCCCTTTAGCCCCTCGGTCAACACGGCCATGAAGCGGTGGCGGCTGTCGAAGGGAATGGCGTCAAGCCTCCGCGCCTGATGATCGACACCCACCTTGCCGGCAAAGGCTAGAAGCGCCCCTTCCATCGGGTCGCCTTCGACCGCCCAGTTCCCGTCGAGGAAATGAAGAGCCGCGTCGTTGCACAGAGCCGCCGCACAAGCGAGCCGGGAAAGGTCCCCCGCAGGGGAGATGGCGCCTTGGGGCGCATAGCTATCGCCCGCGATGGTAAAGCCTCCTTCGCCTGTCTCGGCGACAGCGATCATCATCTCGTTGCGGGTCAGGGTGCCCGTCTTGTCGGTGCAGATGACCGACACCGACCCAATTGCTTCGATCGCGGGCAGGCGGCGGACGATGGCGTTGCGCTTCGCCATCGCCTGGACACCGATGGCGAGCGTGATCGTCATCACCGCAGGCAGTCCTTCGGGAATCGCCGCTACGGCGACTCCGACGACGACCATGAATAGGACGGAAAAATCGTGATGCCCGACGAAGTAGCCGTAAACAAGCAGCAGGGCCGCAACCAGAAGGATCAGGAACGAAATCCAGCGCGCGAAATGATCAATTTGCGCCACTAGTGGCGTGGTCAGTTGCTCGACCCCAGCCAGAAGCCCTCCAATGCGACCGATCTCGGTGCGCGCCCCGGTCGCCACCACCAGTCCGCTTGCAGTGCCTTGGGTGACAAGCGTGCCCGACCACAACATCGACCGCCGATCACCAAGGGGCGCATCAGCTGCGACCGTATCCACGGCTTTTTCCACTGGGACGGACTCGCCAGTCAGGATCGCTTCCTGCGCAGCCAGCGCCCGCGTCTCGAGCACCCGCAGGTCCGCAGGCACCTTGTCACCCGCCTCCAGCAGTACAATGTCGCCAGGCACTAGGTCGGCCCCGTCCACCGTCACGCGATGACCATCACGCAGCACGGCGGCGCGCGGGGCGAGCATCCGGCGGATAGCGGCCATCGCGGATTCGGCCTTGCCCTCTTGCAGGTACCCGATCAGGGCGTTAGCCAGCACCACCGCCAGAATTACGCCGGTATCGACCCAGTGATGGAGGGCCCCCGTTACCACGGCTGCACCCAGCAGGACGTAGATCAGCACATTGTGGAACTGAGCCAGAAACCGCATCAACGGCCCGCGCGACCGCGCCTCGGGCAGCCTGTTCGGCCCGTGTGCGACGAGCCGCAGCGCAGCCTCTTCGGAAGTCAGGCCTTCGGATTGGGCGTCAAGTGCCACAAGGCAAGCGACAGTGGGACGGGAGTGGGGGTTGGTCAAAGGTACGAGCAAGGGTATCTGTCCTGTCGCTGTTGCAGACGTGGTCCATGGTTAGGGTTGGAGCATTACCCGACGAAGTATCACGCACGCCCGTACTCGGCTGCGACGTTCGGAGCGCCATGGACTCAGCCGGGCAGTGCGAAGACCTTGGCCCCGCTGTCACTGATTGTCAGCTTTCCTACCTAACAACAGCCGAAGTGCAAACTCTGGTCGGCTTGAGCGCCAATTGACGCAAGTGGCCCGACGCGGACCTTCGGCGAAGCCCAGTCCGCTTCCGGTCATCGAGGATGAGCGGACCATTCCGACCAAGCTGGCGGCTTTTGAGGGCGTAGCGGACCTCGTTGTGGCGAGGCTCGAGGCGTGCTTCTGACCCGAAGCAGTCCTCAGCCGGAATTGCGAAGCGGACCCTACGTTTTCTGCTTTCTGGTATTTGCACGGAAGTCGCGCGCGGAGGCATTGTGGGCGGCGGCTAAACGACGGCGCCAAACAGCTTGCCGATACCGGCAGTAGCGATCATTGCTAGCGCACCCCAGAAGGTGACTCGTGCCGTGGCCCTGATGATGTCGGCACCACCGGCTTTCGCGCCGACCGCGCCCAACAACGCCAAGAAGCCCAACGAGGCGACGGAAACGATCGGAATGAGCATGCCCGCAGTTGAAACCAGCACCATCGCAAGGGGCATCGCAGCACCGATCGCGAACGTGGCCGCCGACGTGAGCGCCGCCTGCACCGGGCGAGCCGTGGTGATCTCGGATATTCCGAGCTCGTCGCGCGCATGCGCGCCCAAGGCGTCCTTGGTCATAAGCTGATCGGCAACCATGACGGCAAGCTCGTGATCGACGCCGCGCTTGATATAAATCTGGGCCAGCTCCTCGCGCTCGAGCTCCGGCGTATCAGCGAGCTCCCTGGTCTCGCGCGCGAGATCGGCATTCTCGGTGTCGGACTGCGAGCTGACTGAGACGTATTCACCTGCCGCCATCGACATCGCTCCGGCAACAAGACCGGCGACACCAGTCAACAGGATGTCGCTCGGTTTGGCGGCAGCGGCAGCGACGCCGACAATAAGACTTGCTGTCGAGACGATCCCGTCATTGGCACCGAGAACGGCCGCCCGGAGCCAGCCGATGCGATCGACATTGTGGTTCTCGGCGTGGATGCGCAGTCTGGTCATGAAGGTCTCTCGTCTGGTTGGGCCGGCAGTATGACGACCGACGTCAGTCTCGTCCGCGGCCGCGCTCGCGACCCTCGCGGGGCTTGTCGTGGGCACTGCGATGGCACTGTACGCAGTTCTCGAAATTCTGGATGCGTTCCGTGACGTGCTTGCGGGTCACATTCGCCAGCGTGTGCTCGTGACAACCGTAACTGGCCCGCCTTGAATGGCAGCACCGGAAGTCCGTCGACTGGCTCGAGATAGAACGACCACTGCGCCTGACCGCTGTCCTCGAATTCGCGCCGTACGACGCGGAACTCGCGCCAGCCTTGCCATGCGCCAGGTGCGTCTAGGGGGCCCACTTCTGTCGCGCCGCTCTCAGCCGCCACGCCGCGCCGCAAACGCCAGTTCGCAATGCCCACTCCGCCGGCAACCTGAAGTAGGATCGCCGCGCGGATATAGACGAGCAGCAGAGGAGCAGTCACGAGATCTGCCCCTCTCTTGATCGCACCGCACTCATCTGGTTGCAGTGCTGTGAGGCCAAATGCATAGGCCCACGCCGCTGGCGCTGCCGAGAGCATCCAACGGCGCAGGCAAGTCCCGTTCTCCGAAAGAGCGTAGCAGCGTCGCGGAGCCTCCTCGCTGATCTGGATCAAGAACGGCTGGAGCGTCAGCGCTCGTCATGCTTCATAAATCTCGCGCTCTGCAGACTCGGAAAATACTCAGTCTGTTAAATGAAGCGATCCTCACCAAAGCGCTCGCGCAATCTCCATAGAGATCCGCATCGGTTGTTATCGATCGTCGTGGCTCAAGTCACTCGAGAGTTGGAGCCTCCGACAAACCCGGGGGCGGCTCAGTTTGTTCCGATCAAGCCTGATACAGTCACCATTTTCTTGCCAATCAGAAGCGTACCAGCAGGCGGATGGGTTTCATCAGCGCGTCGAGACACGCCCTTGTCCCCGTGCCGCACTCTCGAACCAGCCAAACCGCGAAAAGGTGGAATTCAGTGCTGAGCCTTGATCATCCATACGCCTCCTGGGCAGTCGCGCTCGGGATCGGACTTCTCATCGGTGTCGACCGCGAGCGTCGCAAGGGTGAGGGTGCCGGGCGTGCCGCTGCGGGCTTGCGAACATTCGCCATTACTGCCTTGCTTGGCGCGGCTTCGATGGAGATCGGGGGCCCGGTGCTGCTCAGCGTGACCACGGCCGGAGTGCTTGCGCTTACAGCGCTCGCCTACTTTCGAACCCACAGCGAAGATCCGGGCCTTACGACTGAGATCGCTCTCGCTCTGACACTGATCCTCGGTGGGCTTGCCATGCGCGAGCCGCTCGAAGCAGCAGCTCTTTCGGTCGTCGTTGCCATTCTGCTGGCTGCACGTCAGCCGATGCACCGCTTCGTTCGCGACGTGCTGACGCAATCCGAACTGAGGTCAGGGTTGATCTTTGCGGCCACCACCCTCGTGGTGTGGCCGGTCATGCCGGATGGCTATTTCGGTCCGTTCGCTGCAGTCAATCCGCGTTCGATCTGGACCGTCGTGATCCTCATCATGGCGATCAGTGCTTGCGGCTATGTGGCCGTCCGCGCACTGGGGTCGCGATACGGGCTGCCGATGTCGGGTTTCGCATCCGGTTTCGTATCGAGCACTGCAACGATCGCTGCAATGGCTGCGAGAGCTGTCGCGGAGCCTGCGTTGCTCGGACCAGCCGTCGCGGGCGCGGTGTTGTCGACCGTGGCAACCGTAGCTCAGATCGCTCTCGTGGTTGCGGCAACGAGCCCCGAAACCGCTGTGGCACTTGCTGCACCCCTGACGTTTGCAGGAGTGGCAGCCGTCCTTTATGGGCTCTTGTTTGCGTTCAGGCTCACAGCTCCAGAAACCGAAGTCCCGCTGGCAGCCGGCGAGGCTTTCAGCTTCAGGTCGGCGTTGCTGCTGGCCGCGGTCTTGGTGCTCGTGCTCATCGCATCCTCCGCGCTTCGAACCTGGTTCGGCGATCGAGGATTGGTCGCGGCGGCCGCCATGGCGGGATTCGCCGACGCCCACGCAACGGCTGTTTCGATGGCCACTCAGGTCGCGGCCGGGAAGATGGCTGCCCGGGACGCCTGCCTGCCGATACTCGTCGGTTTCACGACCAATTCCGTCACGAAGATTGTCCTTGCAATTGCCGGCGGCAGCAACGCTTTTGCGCTGCGCGTGGTGCCCGGGCTTGTCTTTGTCTTGGCCGCAGCATGGGTGGGATTCATGATCGCGTTGCGGTAAGCCGCCAATCGTTCTTTTGGATCGCTAAACGGTTTCAAGCGAAAGGCCACGAACGGACGGCTCCGTCGTCGGGGCCACATGTCCATGTGATACATGCGTCACAGGTTTGCTCGGAACGAGCGCTCGGTTTTCACTTATGCTTGTTTTCTGCGACGGACGCGCACGAATGCTGACGCGCCTTCACTCACCTATCCACCGCAATGCACGTTGGCGTTGGCGCGGACAAAGGGGATGGTTGTGTCGTCAATACTGCCAGTGTCTCAAAATGCGCGCATTCAGCTCCGGTTCCGCCAAGGCTCTCGGCTCGTACCGATCGTGCTGTTGGCCTTGAGCATAGCGCTTTTCGTAACCTACGGTCTGCCGTCCGGCTTTCAGCAGCTGGCGCTCGCACTGGGTATCATCAAGGATATCAACGAGCCCGTGGCACTGGAGGCGCTCCAAAAACAGTTAAGCGAAAGCGATGCGCTGGCAAAGCTTTGGAAGGAAATCCAAGACAGGAACTGGGGCGTCTGGCAATACGTCGAGAACATCTTCCGCCCGCTGCTCAAAATCTTCCTGGATCAGTTGGGTGCCGACCTCATTGCGATCGCGAAGAGCGGCCTCGCGACAATCTGGCAACTCAGCCTATTCTCACTTCTTCCGGGTCTGGCCGGGCTGATCTATCGGCGCAGCTTCGGGATCTGGTTCTTCGCGTCGCTTTTCATTCTGCTTGGCATTAATGCGACCGGCATCTTCGGAAAGCTGACAACTGCGGAAGTGATGCCGTGGTCCGGCGCAATCTTCTTCTTCCTGACGTTCCAGCTTGGACTTTTGCTCCTCGCGTACAGGTTCAGACGCCATGTCCAAAGCGCATCATTCTGGCTCTCCCCTAGAATCCACAACTGGTGCCTTACTGCGCTGCTGGTCGTCGTCGGTATCGCCTGTTGGCAAGGTTGGGGGCCCGGCTACACCAGAGTCGGCAACGACCCCGTCGCTGCTCTTGTCAGCAAAGACAAAGCACGCACCACGGTCAGCCCGTCCAGTTCCCCGAGCACTGGTGAGCCTGTCCCAGGTGCCGCGGCCACCCCTGCTTCGGGACCTGTGAGCACGGCCCCGATACCGGTGGATGCACCGGCGGCTTCTCATTCGAGCGCCCCCTCCGGCAGCTCGGTGCGCAAGTCCACCGGCAATGGCACTACGCGGAGCTGGATTTGGGCCTTCCTTGGCTCGGGCTTCATCGGCTGGTTTTACAAATGGGAATTCATCCTCATCGGGCTGCCGCTCGTCTATACGTTGCTGCGCAACTCCGCCAATTGGACGACGCGCACGAACAAGAACATCATCATCTGCCTCGACGGCACGAGCAATACGCCCGATCAGCTGGAGATGGGTTTCGCAGCCCAGACCAACGTCTTCAGACTGTTCAACATGCTCAAGGCCGACCAGAACAGTGGCTTTGCGCCGGGCAGCAACTTCGACGCCTCATTCTGCAAAAGGTACACGGACAAGCAGATCGCCTTTTATTATGCAGGCGTCGGCAACAAGTACGACAGCGATCCGCTACTTCAGGCGTTTGGCATGGCGACCGGCATGGGAGCCGGAGAGATCCTCGAGCGAGCCTACCTCGACCTCGTTCGCGTCTATCAACCTGGTGACCGCGTGTTCATTGTCGGCTTCAGCCGTGGTGCCGCCATTTCCCGGCTGCTCGCACGGAGCATCGATGCGCGCGGCGCCCCTCGAACGCTTTGGACCCTGAAGCTCTTTGGAAAGCACAGGGTGGTCTGGAGTTCGTCGCGAAAGGTGCCGGTGCGGATTGACGTGCTCGGCTGCTGGGACACGGTCGGCTCGTTCGGCGTGGCAAAGACCATTGGCGGCATCAATTTCCAGCAGCTCAATATGTTCAAGGATCTGACCATCCCCGACAACGTTGCGCAGGCGTACCACATGGTTGCGCTCGACGAGCAACGCGACAGCTTCGAGCCGACGCTGATGGACCCTGATCCAATCCGCCCCGAGCGCATCATCGAGGTGTGGTTCGCCGGCGACCATGCCAACATCGGCGGGGGCTGGGCGACGGACAGCTTGTCGGACGTTACCTTGGACTTCCTTCTCCGCCGAATCTCCAGTGGATACGCGACCGACGATGATCCGGACGTGAGGAGCAAGAAGGCTGGAGACGAAACCTGGGGCGTCTATCTCATCGCTGAAAAGAAAGATAAGGTAGATCTCACAGAGCGCCAGGACGATGATGCAAGTTGGGTCGACCCCGATCCGCTCGGCCAGGTGCGACAGTGGTTCAGCAACCTCTACACGTACCGCCCGCGCAAACTGCCTCTTCACGCGGTGATTTCTGAGTCGGTGTTCGATCGCATGACGCAGTCGATGCCTGTCTATGCCCCGCAGGCACTCTTCGACCTCAACGACGATCTCGACGCGAAACGCGACTTGATCGACGAGAAAGTTGCCAAGTTGGTCAAGACTGAATCACTCATCGAGGCAGAGCGCGAGAAGATCATCGGCTACAAGAACAAGCTGCGTCTCAGGCGCTGGCCCGAGTATTGGGCAGAGCTCATCGACAGCCGCAAGGGAAAGGCCCGGTCACCGAAGGTTGTGCTGGACAACGAGGCCCTCGAGCCGACGAGGAAAGATAGGTGCGGACAGAAGACGGGGACCGCCGATGCCTGAGCAAATTCATATTGCGCTTTGACCATTCTGACTTGCGCCGGCTTGGTCGCAAGGTCTGTGCACTTCGGTGACGACCGCATCGGGTCAGGACCAAGTCAGCATCGCCGTCCACGCCGCTTACACGCCGGATCGCATCGTCTCCGTGTATCCGCCGGATCTCACGAACGAGGAGCAGAGATAGAATCCAAGAATCGGCGTTGTCGGCGACGCGGGATGCCCGCCCAAATGCCACGGGTTGGCGGCAGGGGCGCGAAGCCATAGACGGCGCCGTCCGGCGGGTCGAGGAAGTTGTGCATGAATCGGCCGGTGAGGTGCATCCGCTCGGTGATCGCGTTGCCAATGCCGGGAAAGTCTCGGTCGAGCGCGACTTGGAACGCATTTGAACATCGAGTGCGACGATCATCTTCGTCCGCTGGCGTGGCAATCGCTGTTGAAGATTTGTGCGGGACGTCCAATGTTGGGATCGAGCGACTCTTTCGACCCGCCGGGTTCGGTTAGTGCCTACGGCTGCTTTTGGCCCTTCGCGTCGGTTGGGCGACTTAGTCGATTTCGTCCGCACCTCAAAGCAAAGCAGTCGCCGATGCGGAATTCGGCAATGTACACCGCCCGCCTTTGTCTGCCGCTGCCAGTCTGGCGACCGTAGAGCTCGGTCATTTTGCGATTGAAGTCGGCGTCATTCGTGATCCGCGTCACGCGATTTTGGCGAAATCTGCATCGACCTAAGCGCTTGCCGCCACGATAACGGTGAACGCCGGCCGGCGTTTAGGGCTCGTGCGTGCGGGGTGGCAAGGGCAGAACGTCGGCTCCAGGCTCGTAGTTGAACTGCTTCACGACAACGGTCACCTGCCCATCGTGAGCATCGGCGTCCATCGCCGGCGAAGGCTTGCCATACGCGCGATCCAAGACCTCCCTCGAGGCCATGAACGCAACACGAGGATCTGGATCGTCCATCAATTCTACTAGACGTTCCAACGCACGCTTGCCGTGTACACGTGCGAGGGTGCGCACTTCCTCGGCAACCTTGGGGCGGCCGCGCGGATTGCCGCTCACGCCCGGCTTCCAGGGGCGCAAACCCGCTGGTCGCTCCACTGATCCGCCGCTGTTAGCAGTGACCAAATCGGTCGGGTTATCGGACACGTTGCGACCCCCATTGTGGCCTTGGACAGCTTGAGGGAATGAGCCAATATCTTCCCCTCCACCGCGCGGATTCTAAGCTGATTTGCGCGGCGGCACGTGACGCAACCGCCACACACTTCTTTTTGCGCGGTTATCCCAGGGTTTCTCCGTCCTCACGCGCGCTGCGCCCGCTCGCCCGCGCGAATGCTGTCGAGCGGTGGAGGGCCCGTTAGCATCGAAGCCCCGGGCGGCTGCTGTTCAAGCCCTGCTCTAGGCGTTCTCGACATGCTCCCTTCGCTCGAGAGGCGTACTGGCTAATGTCAGTTAGATCGTGGGAATGCGATAATCCGACTGAGGAGCGGTCGCCATTCAGCTGATCCGGGCCGGCTTCTTCAGATCAAATTCCGTGTCATCGCCGCTGGGCCGCCGACGACGGGCGCGCGCGATTGCCGGCGTTTGAAGACGGTCGGGTTTGGATGGGTACCGCCGCCACCACGTTCAATTCTTCCCGCGTCTATTCTGTCGGTAGGCCCTTATCGGTGTCGTCCTTATCGAAGCGGTCGTCGGCGTTGGCTGACGCTAGAGCATTTTGATTTGAGGCATTTTGTCCGTCTCCCGGTCGCGGAGCGCGCGTTCCAGGGCGCGGGGGTGGACGTAGATGCCGCGACGCTTCACGAACGACAAAAACATCTTGTCTGGATCGTCGGCTGTTCGGGAGGGTGGCCAGCGTGCAAATTCGTTGCGCAAGCGCACTGCCTCATCAGCGCCGACGTGCTCGGCAACTAGAACTACGGCTACGTCACTTACCTCCTTTTTCTGGAAGCCGACGGCGGAGCCGTCCTCTCGCGCGGGCACGCGCTGAGGTTCTCCCTTATATGTTCTCTGGGTTAAAGGGTTAGTGCGCACGTGGTGCGGATGGCTGATTGCACCAGATGCGTCCGGAGAAGGAACCATGTGCGCAGGGTGGTCCGGATCTGCTTTTGAGGACTCCTCGATCGTTTCGGGTGTCGCGAGTACGATGCCGGGCATTTCGAGGGCTGCGTGCGGCGTGTACTCGCTGCCTGGCGTACTCAGCACGTACGTGTTGGATACGTGGCGACCTCTCGATCGCGGGCGTTTGGTGACGATAAGCCAACCACAAAGCTTGGCGCGCTCGACGTGGTTGTCGACCGCGCGCAAGCCAATGCCAGCCATCTTCGCGATGCGCTTCTTGCTCGGGTAACACCCTTCGGCCAGGTCGCGCACGTGCTCGAGCAGCACGATCAGCACCAGCCGCGTCAACGCCGGCAGATTGGATGAGAAAATTGCGAGGCGAAGCGAGTGCTTCTCTTGGGCGTTCTTGGCCGCTTGTGGTTTCTGTGAATTGCCCATACTTCACCCGACGCGTTTAGAGCGAACTAATTGGCTTACTGTGCGTGAGCCACGACCGCTAACTATGACGTGCACTGAGGTGCGCTACGTCCTGAGCGGAATAACCCGTCGGACCCGCTGGCAATGACTTGCCCCCAGGATGTGACCGTCGGCCACCGTTTGGGCATCACGCGGCCTTCGTGGAGCCGCCCACCAAACGCCGGCCTTTCAAAGGATGGGTTTTCGGCTGCAGCTCAATCCACGCGAGCACCCGGCGCCGCCAGGTGTATTCCCGCAGCCCGATCGTGAAATCCGACCCGGGGAATCCGCGCTCCTCGCGCCACCGTTTCAGTGAGGTTTTGCTGATGCCAAACATGGCGCAGATCGAGAGGTTGTCATCGGCTGGTTCCGCGCTCCCGCCAACCGCGACCCCGCGCCGTTCGAATTCTGCGGCGGTCCCAGCGCTAGGACGGAAGGGTTTCCGACGTGCCATTGTGTTCGCTCCATCGTGGCAAGTTGCACTATGGGCGGACATTGTCCGGAATTCGATCGGTTGGCATGTCAACTAATGCCCCGCATTCTTCTCGATGCTGTCCAAGTAAAGCCGCCAGGCCCGCTCGATTTTTTGCTCACTATCGTCAGGACAGCCCATTTCAGCCAACACCTCAGCAACTATCGAGCACGCGGACAAGCCGCGCTCGAGGTCGCGGGTAGCCTCATTTCGAGTTGGGTAGACGCCGAATTGGCTGACTACCATACCTACAGCAGAGCCTATTGCGTGGTTACGGTCCTCCGCCGACGGTCGGCCACTTCTGAGTTTGGGTAGCCGGCCGTCGAAATGATCAGCTACATAAGCAGCGAGGTCTTGCGGTAACTTTTTCTTGGCGCGCAGCAGCCTGACGATCATTATGGCTACCACGGCGGCAGCCTCAGTATCGCCAGCTCGGGCAGCCGCTAACACTTCCGCTCCGAGTCGCCTGAGATACCCTGGTCCAGACATGACGTGATTGCCCACTCTATGCTGATCGCCAAGCACGTCATCCGCAAGATTTTCGCGCCGGAGTTGAACCGCTTCAGCATCACTCTTGCCGTGGTTTTTGATCACACAGGCCTGCAACAACGCACGAATGAAATGCTTCGCCTGCTGCACGGGGTCCATTACCCTACCCTGTTTGCTGATTCAGCATCGGGGCCGAGAATATGGGTGAGGTGTTTCGCCCATCGATCGAGCGCTTCCCGCTTCTCGGCCTCGTAGGTGTAGAGGTTGTAAATCCCCGCGACCCCTGCCTTGGTGCCCGAGACGTGATTGAGCACGGCCTCGACTACGTGAGGTAGCACACCGATCCGCGCCATGCCCGTTGCACATGTGCGCCGCAGGTCGTGCAAGGTCCAGTTGGGAACAGCAGCGCCGGCGAGCTCATGCACGCGGCGGTCAAGGCGGGCTTTGGTTTTCGAATAGCCGGTGAACCCGGTCCGGCCACAGAGACCGAAAAGGAAGTCACCGCCATTAAACCGCGGTAAGCTATTGAGAATAGCGAAGGCGGTATCCGCGACAGGCACCAGATGCGCACGTTGGGTTTTGGTGCGCGCGGCCGGGATGAGCCACGCGCGGCGATCAAGATCGAATTCCGCCCACGTTGCGCCGGCGACTTCGCCGCGACGTTGCCCCGTCAACGCGAGTAATTGGACGATCGAGCCGAACGGAGAGTTTTCGAGTTTGGCCGCTCGTAAGATCAAGCGGAGTTCGTCGTCGCTGAGAAGACGATTGCGTTTGCGGTCTTGCACTGGTTTTCGCATGCCGACAGTCGGCGACACGTCGAGGATTTCGCGACCGACGCACCACGCGAAGAACGTTCCCAGCGCGCTCAGCGTCCTGTTGACCACGCGTGTCACACCGGCGGCTTTGCGTTCGTCCGACCACTCGATCAAGTCACGGCGTCGAATGCTGGCAATAGGTCTTTCGGCCCAGCGCGCGGCCAGGCGGCCCGGAATTTCCTCGAATGCCGGCGGGTCACCCTCGATAACCTTCAACCCGAGAATGCCCGCCGTCTGCCGCCAGCTCCGCGTATGTGGAACCACATGGGCGAGGAAGTAGGCGCGGATCAACACGCCGAAGGTTTCAGGGTCCGCAGCGGGACGGTGTTGGCGCGCACGATCAGCGAGACGCTTGACGCCGGGGTCTTTCCCACGGTTCAGGGCCTCTAGGGCGGCTTGCGCGCGCTCCCTCGCCTTGACCACGCCAACCGAGGGGAATTGCCCGACCGTCAGCTTTCGAGTGCGCCCCCCGTACCGGTACCGAACTGCCCAGCTCTTCACGCCAGACGGTTGGGCAACGAGAAAGAGGCTCGGCATTCCCGCGTCAGGTATTTCCCGACGAGTCTTGGGCGCCTTCAGCCTCTCCACAGCCAGATCGGTGAATAACTTTCGCGCCATGCACGTGGTCCACCTAGGGTAACGTGGGGTAACAAATCTCTATGTTTTGCCAATCTGCACCAAACTGCACATGGACGCCAGAAAATCCTTAGAATGTTGAAAATATTGAGGGTTGAGTGCGAAAAATGGGTGGGTTTGTTGCAGTCAGATATAAGGGAGCACTTGCTTCGGGAGCAAGGGGTCGGGAGTTCGAATCTCCCCGCTCCGACCAATTTCCTCAATATCTTTCGGCAAGGTCCGGGGCCCCGGGAAATCTGGGCCAGACCGCGGGGATAACCATAAGTCACCGTTCCTCGTCGCTGCTCGATCCACGGTCGGATTCGGGCACGACCGGCTTATCACCGTTCAGCCCGACCTTGCGCTGGAGCGTGTAGAGCACGGTAAGGACGAGGACACTGAGGATCGTCCCGAACAGGGCGATCTTCCAATAGCCGAGGCCGCACGCGAGGCCGATTGCCCCGGCGAGCCACATGCCGGCACCGGTTGTCAGTCCATGCACTTCGCCGCGCGCGAGAATGATCGTGCCCGCGGCGAGGAACGCAACACCGGCGGTGACGGCTTCAATGACGCGGAGCGGATCGACCTTCACCTGATCGGCTACGGACGTGGCCTGGAAGACCGGCGCATAAACGATTTCAATCGTGAGAATGCCGAACGTCGCAGCGGCAATGCAAATGAGCGCGTGGGTACGCAGTCCGGCGGGACGATTGCGCCATTCGCGTTCGACGCCGATCGCCGCGCCAAATACTGCCGCGAGCAGCATTCGCGCTGCGATGACGGGAAAGGGCAGATGGCTCGCATTAGCGAACTCCGCGGCGAGCGCGTCCATGCATGGTCCTCGGATTCGAGTGGGAGACCCTGCAAACGTGCGCGCGGCGAAAGAGTTCCGCAGGTCGAGGCCCGATCGACGCGGCTAAGGCTGCGACCCTGCTTTTTCCGCTTTAGCCGCTCGATATTCGGCGACTTCTTTTTCCAGCCGCTCGATGTCCTTGAACAGACGGTGGCCAGCGAGCTGAAGGAGATAAAATCCGAATTTGGGACTTTGAAAATACAGCAATTTGACTTGTTCGTAGGTGATTTCGAGGACCTCGCCGGTCGACACGCAGACGATGGTTTGAGTGCGCATTTTGGTCGGTGCGACGAGACCAAGTTCCCCCGTAAGTTGGCCTTTGCCAATTTCGATTCCGAGATCGGCGAGTTGAAATTGCCCTGACACGATGAATGCCATGCGATCGGCGATGTCGCCTTTGCGGAACAGGTTGTCGCCGGCCTTGACGACGCGCGGGGTGGCGATCGATTTCAGCCAGTTGACGTCGAACCCATCCTTGCTTGCGGTCTCGACCTGACGCAGCAGCGCGAGGATCTGGTAGAGGCGGAGGCTGTTCAACGGCAGCAGGATGCAGTGCAAGACCATGATCGGATAGGCGCCGCTCATGTAGCCATAGGCGATAAAAAAGACGTTGCTCGCGATGCCGACGGCGCGGAGATGCACCATGGTGCGCATCGAGAATGTGAGCAGGACGAGAATTGCCGCGGCGTAGCCCAAGGCTTCGGTCAGTGTCACGCAGCTGTTCCCTCACGCTTGACGCCTATAGGCGGCGCGGCCAGCCACATCTTAACGCGGGCAGGAAAGCTTGCCGCTCATTTTCCGGCGCGACGTCCAGGCTGCTGGTGCGGTGCCTGCAGTGGATCTGGACCGAGGCGATCCGGAATTGAAGAAAATGGGCCGCGTACCGGAACGACGCGTTCGCCTATGGCTCATTAATCCTCTCATTCATCATAGTTTTTGCGGGAATGCCGCGAACTTCCGAAATTCAACTGTAATGCCGACGTGGGCATTGTCGCTCCTCGGCTAACCCTTACGGCTGGGCTGCCTACCGCACCGAGGAGTGATGGCCGTCAACAGCGCACAATTGAATCCGGCGGATATCAGGCCTCTCTCGCCTGGCACGTCGTGGCAATCGCCCATTTGGACGGTCGTTTTCGTTAGCGGTCTTATCCTTGCGGGATCCCTGTTCGGCCATGCCACGCGATCGGCCGGTCTACTGGCGGCAATCTGGCCAACGACCCCCATGCTGCTCGGTGCGATGGTACGGTGGCCTCATCTGGCGTCGCCCGTCGGATGGGCCACGATCGTTCTCGGCCTTCCGCTGGACAATATGATCCATGTCGCTCTTCCGGCCGACGCTCTGCTTCAGGCATTCGCAGACCTCGTAGGTATCATTACCGGCTATGTCATGTTCGGTCGCCTCGAACCGGTCGACCGATCCCTCCGCCATCCAATGTCCGTCCTTTATCTGGTGGCAATTGTCGTCACGGCATCGGCGACGGCGGGGCTTGTGGGCATCGTCGCCAGTCCGCTTTTCTTCGGCCGCATTCCCATCAGCAGCTGGAGCGTGTGGATGGCAACCGAACTCGTCAACTACATTGCCATCCTGCCGGTGGTGCTGACCATCCCGACGTTTTCGTGGCGTCGGCTGATCGATCGGCGACGCCGCGATCACAGGCTCTGGTTCGACCCGTCCGAGTTGACGCCGGCGTTGGTGTTTGTTGCGTCATGCATGGGCGGCCTGCTTGTCGGCGGACCGGGGGCTGTCGCATTCCCGGTGCCGGCGCTGCTGTGGTGCGCCGTGACCTACAGCCAGTTTACCGCGGCCCTGCTGACGCTCCTGTTCTGCGCCTGGACGCTTGCCGCGATATCGCTCAGCCACTTCCTGCTTCTGCTCGATAACGTCTCCCAGCACACGATGATGTCGATCCGTCTCGGGATTGCGCTCATCGCAATTGCGCCGATCACGGTCGCGAGCGCCATCTCGGCGCGCAACCAGTTGCTCGCTAGCCTCCGGCATATGGCGACGCACGACCCGCTGACGGATCTGCTGAACCGGCGGGCCTTTGGGGTTGCGGCGAGAAAGAGGATTTACGCTGCAACGCAATTCGATCAACCGATCGCATTTCTTATGCTCGATATCGATCACTTCAAATCGATCAACGATACGTACGGTCATGGTGCCGGCGACGAAGTGCTCTCACGGCTCGCGGCTTCGATGCGCAGCGGTCTCAGGGACGACGATGTCCTGGGCCGGCTCGGCGGCGAGGAGTTCGCGGTGTTCCTGTCCAATTGTACGCCGGAGAACGCGACCATCATTGCAGAACGGGTGCGCGCTGTTTTCGCAACCACGATCGTCGAGTTGACCGACGGTCGGCACGTCACCGCGACCGTCAGCATTGGGCTTGCTGTCGCGGAGGTCGCACCCGCTTCGGTTGAGCCGCTTATGCTTGCTGCCGACAAGGCGCTCTATGCTGCAAAATCGGCGGGACGCAATCGTGTCGTGAGAGCGGCGCCTGACCAGGCTTGTGGTTCCGCCGCTTCTCCGGCGCGCTGAGGCTTTCCACCAAGAGATCTCGACCCGGCGCGGGTGATCTGGCGTTTGGTGACCCTTGCCGCCCGGACATCGCCCTGCTTTAACCGTCGGCAACGGGCCGCGCGCCCTTGCTCTCGCATCGATGGAGAAAAGCCGTGGCCTCAACCCCAGCAACAATGACTGGCATCGCGCTCAACGGCAAAGGGGGCCCCGAGGTGCTGCAACCGCAGTCGATGACTGTGCCGACACCCGGTCCCGGGCAGATCCTGGTCAAGGTGGCGGCCGCCGGCGTGAACCGGCCCGACGTGCAGCAGCGCATGGGGGCCTATCCGCCACCGCCGGGACATTCGCCGCTGCCCGGACTCGAGATCGCGGGAGAGGTCGCAGCGGTCGGCCCGAACGTCGCGCGCTGGAAAGTCGGTGATCAGGTCTGCGCGCTCGTCAACGGCGGCGGCTATGCCGAGTATTGCATTGCCGAGGATGTGCAAGCCCTGCCGATCCCCAAGGGCATCGCCATGGCCGAAGCCGGCGGCATTCCGGAGACCGCCTTCACCGTTTGGAACAACGTCTTCGAACGTGGCGCGCTGGAAGCCGGCGACTGGTTTCTCGTGCACGGCGGCACCAGCGGTATCGGCACAACGGCGATACAACTTGCGAAAGCGTTCGGCGCCCGTGT
>LNEA01000018.1 GCA_001464855.1 Rhizobiales bacterium Ga0077530 | reverse complement strand
GATGCTTCCGCCGCCGTCGAACTCGGTGAAGTGCTCGCCGGGCTCAAGCCAGGCCGCACCGCCGACGACCAGATCACGCTCTACAAATCCATGGGCAATGCCATGGAGGACATGGTCGTCGCCAATCTTGTCTATGAGACGGCCGTCGCGCGCGGCGTTGGGGTGGAGTTGGCGCGGTAGAGCCGCTGCGCGGGCGGGGACTAAGTCCCGTAGTTCACAAGTACCAACTGCAGACCGTTTCAGCTTGGTGGCGCGTTGAAGGTCAATAGCACCGAACCATCGTCGCCATAGAACACCCAGTTGTCACCGAAATCTTGGTCGTCAGATTTCTTTTCGTCATAGTCCCTACGGTTCGAGAAGAAGATCGACAATATTTTTCTACCTGCGTCGATTTCCATATTGGACGCCGTAAGTCGAAGGAGCTGATCGATACTCTCAAATAGGGCTATGCGGACACCAATTACTAGGTCGTCCGAAGTTCGGAGCCAGTCATAGAACCCGAACCAGTCGCCCGCTCCACTGTCTCTGAAGATTGCGCCGTCGATTTCGATCGTGCTCTCGCCTTTCCCTCTAGAAGGCGCGTTGTAGGGTTGGAGAGACGGCGGTCGCGCTCCTCCAACTATGACCATAACCAAGCCGTTCGATTGTTGAGACACTGGCAACATCTCGTTTGACGAGGACACAATCAAAGATCATCGCTCGCCTATCCTGCACCGGCACGCGGTGAGAGGCGATATCCAAAGCAAACGGGCCCGACAATGCCGGGCCCGTCGGTTCTTGATCGTTCCGTTGCCGCGCTCAAGCAACCGCTTTCAGCACCGCCGCGATCTTGTCGCGCATTTCGCCGATCTGGCTTTCGCTGACGATCAGCGGCGGCGACGGGATCAGCGTATCGGCGGTGACGCGGCAGTAGAGGTCGTGATCGGCATACATGCGCTCGATGGCGTCGTAGCCGCGCACGCCGACCTTGCCCGGAACCGGATCGAGGTCGATGCCGGCGAGCAAGCCGAT
>LNEA01000017.1 GCA_001464855.1 Rhizobiales bacterium Ga0077530 | reverse complement strand
TTGAGTTCGCTGGTTCTTCTCGTCTATGGCGAAGTCGACAAACTGATCATGTCGGTCATGGTCGATGAGCGCACAGTTGGCTGGTACAGTATCGCGGGTTCTCTGGCAGCGACGCTGATATTCATCCCGAACATCCTGACGACAGCCATCTTCCCGGCGATGTCGCGCGGCGCTACTCAAGGAGGAGACGGCGCCTCGCGCATTCTCTCAAAGAGCATCGATTTTTCTCTGATTACCGGTGTGCCGATTGGGTTCGGACTTGCGATCGTCGCCAGCCCACTCGTGGACTTGATCTATCAATCCAAATTTCCGCAAAGCGGCGCAGTACTCAGCGTCATGAGCATAACGCTGATATTCACTTACATTTCCACCGTTCTTGGCCGATTTCTCGTCGCATCAGACAGAACCAATGCGTGGACGCTTGCAATGGTCGCGGGCATTGTGCTGGCGTTCCCACTCAACTTCGTCCTCATTCCATGGACCGAGCAAATCTACGGCAACGGCGCCATCGGAGGCGCGCTGCGTCTCCTTTTCACGGAATTCCTGATGGCGATTTTCGCGCTATGGATTCTACCGAGCGGTGCCTTGACCCGGCAAAACGCGACCACCGCTCTCCGCATCTTGGCCGCCGGTGGCGTCATGGCGGCCGCCTGCTGGTATGTGAGGGACATGTTCATTGCCATAACTGTGCTGGTCGGCATGGCAACGTACGCGGTCATGATACTGGCGCTGCGTGTCTTGAAACCGGAAGACTTCGATATGGTCGTGAACGCCACGCGCGGCGCCCTCAGTGGCCTTCGAAGGCGTACTCGAGGTGGCGATCGCTCTGGGCCCCGTGACGAATAAAACCCGACTTCTACGCGACTTCCGTAAGGTATCGGAGGACGCGTGCGGGGTTGCCGGCGACGACGCATCGCGGTGGCACGTCGTTGGTGACGATGCTGCCGGCGCCGATGACGGCGTGATGACCGATGCGCACGCCGGGCAGGATCACCGCTTTCGAACCGATCCACACGTGGTCCTCGATCACCACCGGCGCCGACGGCGGAAGCGTGGTGTGTCGCAC
>LNEA01000016.1 GCA_001464855.1 Rhizobiales bacterium Ga0077530 | reverse complement strand
CCGATCTCGCCTACGCTGCGCTCCGGCCAGATCAGATGCTGGCCGATGGCGGCCCGACTCTAACTTAATTCCTGGTATCGCAACTAGGGGCAGGCCAGACGGGTAAGGAAGCCAAGTCTCCGCGCAAGGGCTTCATCTACTTCACCGATGACGGCGATGTCGCGGCGCTCCGTTACGACAATTGGAAAATGATGTTCATGGAGCAGCGTGTAGAGACCACGCTCAAGATCTGGCTGGAACCGTTCGTCGTTCTGCGCACTCCGTATATCTTCAATCTGCGGTTGGATCCGTACGAGCGTGCGATCCAGACTTCGAACACCTTCTATGACTGGATGTTCAGGCACATTTACCTGCTCGTGCCGGCCCAGGCCGGCGTCGCGGAGTTTCTGGAGTCTTTCCGGGAGTTCCCGCCGCGGCAGAAGTCGGCGAGCTTCAGTCTCGATCATGTGCTCGAGAAGATGACCGAATCAGCCTCGTCCGGCGGACATTGAGCGCATCGTTCTCGCAAGCGTCACAAGGCGCCTTGTAGCCAGGTTACATTGACTCAAAGCCCGCAGTTGCCACGCATCGTGGTGACTGCGGTCGGCTGAATCCGACTAGAAAATCGCAAGCGATCCTCGGTGCCATCCGCAAAAAAGACCAGCACCGCGCGTAATCTCCTCGTTAACATTTGTACTGAATCAATACAGTTTGGGGTTATTAGATAGGCGGGCCAAAACTGGATGCGATAATAACTCCACATTTTGCCTAAGAACGGAAGGGTGCGTACATACAATTCTTCGGAGAAGTCTGTCTGATAAGGTGGCGATATTAGGCACGTTTTCTTTGAGACGAAGCCAAATATTGGAATGCGCTCTACTATAACGCAACTCTTCAATTTTGATGGGGCCGTGTTTTGTCACCAGCGCAGCACCCCGCCGCCACGCATCATTTGCCGTGGTTCCTGACCGGACCGGGCGACACCGACGTCTTGATGGTCATTACCACCATTGTGTTGATCGCAGTCGTTTTCGGATTGGGCACCGTTTTCTTCCGTCTTCATTCCCTGCCCGAACGTCTGTCGCCGTCCTCGGTCTGCTGTCGCTGTTCACGCACGTCCACGCGTTCTGGGTCGCTGGCCTGCTCCTGGCACTCATTGACCTGCCCGATTTCCAAACCCCGCTGAAGCGGATCGCCGGGGCGGTCGAGAAGCTCTCCGGAACCGAGAGCCCAGCCGATGATGCGCCCGATCAACCAACGACGCTTGTGCCGACGCAGTCCCAGCCTCCTCATCCGCAGCCGGGAGTCTAGGTCATGCTGGAACTCGCGCTGTGCTCGCTTGTGACGATCCTTCCTGACTATCTTTTCCGGCGCTACTACCAGGATAGGCGGATCGGTCGAGACATCACGCTGTACTCGGTCTGGTTCGAGCTTCGGTGGGGTATCACTGCGTGCCTGATGCTGACCGTCCTGATGATCACGATCATATTCTATCATCACCCCTCCACGACCAGCGCAACTCCGCTGTTTCGCACCGTGCCGATCCTGCCGGAATCAAGCGGCCGCGTGAG
>LNEA01000015.1 GCA_001464855.1 Rhizobiales bacterium Ga0077530 | reverse complement strand
TTTCTTGTGGGCGGCCCGAACCCGCAATTCAACACGGACTCGTGTTGCCGGGCGCCCCCTGGCTCCCCAGCCTTTGGATGCTATGGCGCATCCACGTTTTCGATGTGCCAACGCCCGCTGATACCGCCCAAGGCTCAACCACCGTCCAAGTCATATTTGCAGTACAATGATCCTTGGCCGGCAAACTCATGGGAAATTACCGAACCCTCCTTGAACTACCAGTCCTACTACATCCGCTTGCTCGCCAGCTTTGTGCGGTGAATAACGCGACGATCGCGGTCTCAATTTGGAACAAGGGATGAGCCGAATGACGCCGGACGGCGGCTCGTTTCCTCCAGAACTGGTTGTCTGGCATGAAATTCGCTAGCGACTATCTAATCAATGCACCATCCCGCGCCTGTGGTGGCGATCAGTTATTCTAGGACGCCGACGCGGATCAGCGAAGAATCTCTTCTGCGCCCCAAGCCGATGGTGGAGATCGGCGGAAAGCCTATTCTTTGGCATATTATGAAGTGTTATTCGTCGTTTGGATTCAATGATTTCGTTGTCTGCCTTGGCTATAAGGGCTATATGATCAAGGAGTATTTCGCGAACTACTTTCTTCACACGTCGGACATCACCATACATGTGAAGGAAAACCGCATGGACGTGCATGCGGGGTTTACCGAGCCGTGGAGTGTGACACTCGTCGATACCGGACTCGAGTCGATGACCGGTGGCCGAATTAAGCGCATCGCACGATTTGTCGCGGGTGAACCATTTCATATGACGTATGGCGATGGCCTGTCGGACGTCGATTTAAGGGCGCTAACCAGCTTTCATGAGGCCCACAAAAGAGCTGCCACCGTAACCGCCGTGATGCCTAATGGCCGGTTCGGAGCGGTTGAGATCGAAGGGACGGATGACCGCGTAGCCGCCTTTCAAGAAAAGCCTGCTGGTGACGGAGGCTGGATCAACGCGGGGTTCTTCGTACTGACAGACCCGGTTTTCGACCTCATCAAGGGTGACGAAACCGTATGGGAACAGGAGCCGATGCGACAGCTCACGCAAAGGCGCGAGCTCGGGGCATTTAAGCACCGCGGCTTCTGGCAGTCGATGGACACGGTCCGAGACAAAGACGTACTGGAGGATCTTTGGCGGAGTGATCGCGCTCCCTGGAAGACGTGGTAGGCGGAGGCGGAAAATGTCGTCCACGTGCAGGCATTGCGGCAACGAGCTCGAAGTCTCATTTTGCAATCTGGGGACGTCGCCGTTCGCTAATTCTCTCATAGAACCCGAGCAGAGCGGCGCGGCCGAAAAACACTATCCGTTGGAGATGTTCCTCTGCTCCAACTGCCTGCTCGTCCAACTCGACGCGTTCGAGTCGCCCGACGCGATTTTTCGCGAGTACAGCTACTTCTCATCGTTCTCGGACTCTTGGGTCGCCCATGCCCGGGCTTATGTCGATTCGATCTCGAGCAAGTTGGCACTGAATGACGGGAGCCAGGTTGTCGAGATTGCAAGTAACGACGGTTACCTGCTCAAGGAGTTCGTTCGGCGGAAGATTCCAGCGCTTGGTATCGAGCCCGCCATAAATGTCGCGAAGGCCGCGCAAGATGCCGGCGTTCCGACCATCACCGAATTCTTTGGTCGCGATCTCGCGAAGACTCTCGTTGGAAAAGGCCTCGCTGCCGATCTTATCATTGCGAATAACGTGCTGGCGCATGTGCCTGATTTGAACGATTTCGTGGGCGGCCTGAGAATACTGCTGAAGCCACGGGGTACGCTGACCATCGAATTCCCGCATCTGCTGCGCCTCATGGAGCGCCTGCAATTCGATACGGTCTACCACGAGCACTTCTCTTATTTCTCCCTTCTCGCTGCCGAGAAGCTCATGACCACGCACGGCCTCCAGATCTTCGATGTGGAGCAGCTTCAGACACATGGCGGCTCGCTGCGACTTTACGTAACGCAACGCGAAAATGATGTCCGCCATACGGATCGGGTGAGTGCACTCAGGGAGGAAGAGATTGGAGCCGGCTTGCTGACTGGCGAGGGTTACAAGGCGTTCCCCCAAAAAGTACGCGAGGTCCGGCGGAACCTGCTCAGGTTTCTTCTCGAGGCCGAGGAGCAGGGCAAGATCGTCGTCGGCTATGGTGCGCCCGCAAAAGCGGTGACTCTCCTGAGCTACTGCGGTGTCGGGCCGGATCTCATCCGCTTCACCGTTGATCGAAGCCCTCACAAGCAAGGACGGTTGCTACCCGGCTCCCGTATTCCAATTTATGCGCCCGATCGGATCAAGGAGACGAGGCCCGATTATGTTCTTATTTTCCCCTGGAACATAAAAGACGAGATCATCGCGCAAATGGACTATGTCCGTTCCTGGGGCGCGAAATTCATTGTGCCGATACCGGAGCTGACGATCGTTCCTTGATCTAACCAAGTGTCGGACATTTCACCCACGGTTAGCGCGCTCATTCCAGCCAAATGCGAGGCAATCTTGTGACCGCGTTGAAGCAGATTGTGACGCAGACCTTAAAGAACGTCGTGCGCCCCCTTGTTGTGACAGGCGGGCGTCCCATCGCTGCAGCGTTAGCCGGCAAGCCGCCCCACAAGACGCTATCGGCAATGGTGCGAGTGAAGAACGAAGAGGAGTATCTGGATCGAGCGATCACGTCGATCGTCGACCTGGTGGACGAAGTGATCATCGTCGACAATCTCAGCGACGACGCAACGCCTGAGGTGATCGGCTCGCTACGTGCGAGGTATCCGACCAAGATCAAAACCTTCACCTATCCGTTCAACGTTGCGCGCTACGGAGACGAACACACGGCGTTGACCAAGACGCGGGCAGGACGGCGGTCACCGAATTACTTGCCTAATTTTTACTCCTGGTGCCGGGCGCGCTGCACTCACCCATACATTCTGAAATGGGACGGCGACACGGTGGCGACCGAGGCGCTCCGGCCGGCCCTGC
>LNEA01000014.1 GCA_001464855.1 Rhizobiales bacterium Ga0077530 | reverse complement strand
GGCGGCAAGGTGCCCCTCATCGGCATCGGCGGCATCGACAGCCCGGACCGGGCCCTCGCCAAGATCGAAGCCGGCGCGTCGCTGCTTCAGCTCTACACAGGTCTCATCTACGAGGGAGCGGGCCTGATCGGCCGCATCAAGCGGCACCTCGATGAAACCTGCCGCGCACGCGGTGTCGCGAACATCTCCGCGATCACCGGGGCCCGCGCTACCGAATGGGCGTCAAAGCCGCTCGATGCTTGATGTCGGCTTCGGCTCCGGAAACGACGCGCGGACCAGCCCCGGCATGAACACCAGTAGCGATGCCGATCGCGCGATGTAGAACAGCAGGTACGCCGCCCAAAGGCCGTGATTGCCGATGATCGGCGCCAGCAGCCACCAAGCCGCAAAAAACGGCACGATGCTCAGCACCATCGTGTTGCGCATCTCGCGCGTGCGCGTCGCGCCGGTGAAAATGCCGTCGAGTTGGAAGCACCACACGCCAAGGATCGGCGCCAGTGCCGCCCACGCGAGGTAGGTTCCTGCCGCTGCTTGTACCTCGGCGCTCTTCGCCGTCACCGATAATCGCGGCGAGCACGCCAGCCCACACCGTCGACATCCTCACTGCCCGCCAGAACGACACCTTGTCGCGCGCCCCGACCGACCGCCCGACCAGCGCTTCGGCGGCGAAGGCGAAGCCATCGAGCAGATAGACCATGATGTGAATCAGCGTCATCAGGATCGCGTTGGCGGCGAGCGTGACGTCGCCGGCTGCCGCACCTTGCGCGGTGAAGAAGATGATCGCGGTGTAGTGGCCGATCGCACGGATCGTCAGGTCGGCGTTGATGCCCAGCGAGCGCTTCATCTTCAGCCAGTCGCGCGCATCCGACAGGGGTGCCGCAGCGCCCATCTGCCGGGCGATACGGATCGCGACAACGATCCCGACGACCGCGCCCGCAACTTCGGCAATGAGCGCCGCCAGACCGACGCCGGCAACGCCGCCGTCGAGCCACAGCACGAACAGGATCGCCAGCGCCATGTTGAGGATGTTGACGACGAGCTGGACGACGAACGCCACGCCGGCACGGCCGAGCCCGATGAACCATCCGAGCAGCGCGAAATTGATGAGCCCCGCCGGTGCCGCCCAGATACGGATGCTGTAGTAGGTATCGGCCGCCGCCTGCACCTGTCGCGATGGCCCGATCGCCCAGAACGACGCCGCCGCGATCGGCCGTTGCAGCGCGATCATGGCGATCCCGAACACGCCCGCGACCGCCAGCGCCCGCAGCAGATGTCCGGCGATTTCGCGGCTGTCACTCGCCCCATAGGCCTGCGCGGTGAGGCCCGTCGTGCCCATGCGCAGGAAACTGAAGGTCCAATAGAGGAAGCTGAAGATGACGCCGCCGATCGCCACCGCGCCGATCAAGTGAGCCTCGCCGAGTTGACCGACGACGGCAGTATCGACGTAGCCGATCAGCGGTACCGTCGCGTTCGACAGCATGATCGGCACGGCGATGCGGAGCATGCTCGCGTGCGTGACGACCTCGCCAGGCGCCGCGCGACCGTCGCGGTCGTCCATGGTGGCTAGAGTCCCGTGGCGCGTGCGCCGGGTTCAGCGGCGCCCATCATCGCCCTTCCGCATCACGCCCAACAGCCGCGCGATCAACCAGATCGGGACGACGATCACCGCGCCGATCAAGAAGTACCCGAATATCTTGATGACGAAATCGAAGCCGAGGTCAGAGATGCGCTGGATGAGGCGCTGGATATGATAAATGATCTCGTCAGGCCGGATATTGAGCGCCGAGAGCACAATGCCGACGATGATCGACAGGATGACCAGCCGAACGATCACGGCAACCGGATTGCCGCCAAAAAATGTATTGCGATCCATTCAGGCTCTCCCGGCGGGCTGTCCCAGTCCTCATCCGGCGACACAACTAGCGCGCTTGGGAGGCGAAACAAGCGGGAAAGTTGGGATGAGTGCACGGCGCTGCATCGAACAGCAGCGCAGAGTGCATATTGCCGCACATCAGCTCCGCAGGCGCCGACGTCCAGCTCTCAGTCAAGAGTTGTAGCAGGCACACCGACATAAGATCTATGCCATTGATAATGCGGCAAACATTTCGCAATCTGGTCGGCCCCGACTCACCCTTAGCTTTCGCTGGCCTGCCAATGGAAGCCCGGGAAAAACCTCTGAAAGCTCAGTAATTTGCTTGTTAGAGGCGAAGCTTTGTGGCAGGGAAAGCAGCATCGGGCGCAGGGGATCGCATTCATTGATCCCTTTTCTCGATCTGGTGCCGTTTGATAGCTCGTTGAACGAGTTACCCCGCTTCCCCCTGCGCTCAGATGAGACCGCCGCCGCCGCGGAAAGCCGCGCGCGCCGGAACGCTGTGACGGAGGTTATTTTTGCACCCCACCACCTTTGCTGAGCTCGGGCTCAGCAGCAAAGTGCTTGCTGCTCTCGAGGCAGCCGGCTACGCGAACCCGACGCCTATCCAAGCCCAAGCCATCCCCATCGCCGTCGCCGGCCGAGACGTCCTCGGCATCGCACAGACGGGCACCGGCAAAACCGCCTCGTTCGTGCTGCCGATGATCACGCGCCTCGAGACCGGACGGGCACGGGCGCGGATGCCCCGCTCCCTGATCCTCGCGCCGACCCGCGAACTCGCCGCCCAGGTGGCGCAGAGCTTCGAGAAGTACGGCGTCAACCACAAGCTTACTGTCGCTCTGTTGATTGGCGGCGTCTCGATGGACGACCAGGTCCGCAAGCTCGACCGCGGCGTCGACGTGCTGATCGCAACTCCCGGCCGTCTGCTCGACCATTTTTCACGCGGCCGCGTCATGCTGATGGGCGTCGAGATCCTCGTCATCGACGAAGCCGACCGCATGCTCGACATGGGCTTCATCCCGGACATCGAGAAGATCTGCAAGCTGCTGCCGCCGCGTCGCCAGACCCTCTTCTTCTCGGCAACGATGCCGCCTGAGATCACGCGCCTGGTCGCCCAGTTCCTAAATGACCCGGTGCGCATCGAGGTCGCGCGTCCCGCGACCACAGCGAAGACGATCACTCAGACCTTCAAGTATTGCCCCTCCTTCGAGGATCACGACAAGCGCGCGATCCTCCGCGATCTGCTCGGCGAGCTGGAAGTCAAGAATGCGATCATCTTCTGTAACCGCAAGCGCGACGTCGCGATCCTGCTGAAGTCGCTGCAGAAGCACGGCTTCAGTGCAGGTGCGCTCCACGGCGATCTCGATCAGTCGACGCGCATGGCGACGCTCGACGCGTTCCGCGAAGGACGCATTCAGCTTCTCGCTGCTTCCGACGTCGCGGCCCGCGGCCTCGACATCCCCGACGTCAGCCACATCTTCAACTACGATGTGCCGTGGCAAGCCGACGATTACGTGCACCGCATCGGACGCACGGGCCGCGCCGGCAAGCTCGGCTACTCCGTGACGATCGTCACGCCGGACGACATCAAGGCAATCAGCGCCATCGGCAAGCTGATCGAGGAGGAGCCGAAATGGCTCGGTGAAGCTCCCGATGCCGATGCGATGGCGGACGGCATGAAGCGTCGCGGCCGCGGACGGCGTGGCGCGAGTTCGGATCGTGGCGGCAAGGACGGCCGTTCGGCCGGCGGATCGCGCGGTCGCGGCTCCGAGCGGGGTGGAGCGCGTGGCTCCGATCGTGGCGGCGAGCGGGATCGGCCGCACCGCGACAGCGCGCCCAAGCCTGAGCCGCGTGAGGCTGAAGTTGCGATCGCTGCCGAGAGCGACGCACCTGCTCCCCGTCCGGCCAATCGTGACGGCGACCGGCCGTCGCGCAGGCCGCGCGGCAACCGTGAAAACCGCGAGGGCCGGGAAGCACCAACCGCAGCAGCGGCTGAGCCGCGTCGCGAGCAACCACGGCAAGGCCGTGGTGAGCGCGGCGAGCAAAGCGGCGGCGGCGAGCGTGAAGGTCGTGGTGGCGAGCGCCGCGAGCGGGACGGTCGTGGTGAGCGCGACAACCGTGGCGAGCGCGATGGGCGGCGGCAGCAGCAGCACGGCGAGCGCGAGCCGGCGCCGCAAGCCAGAGCACCGCGCGGCCGTCAGGAGTCTCCCGCACCAAAGCACGAGAACGCACCGCGCCGAGACGCTGTGCCGTTCGGCCTCGACGAGAACGTGCCGGCGTTCCTGCGCCGCCCGGTCCGTACCGCCGGTCGCTGATCGAAGCGCCGGACTATTCAGGTGTGCGGCCGACGGAGGCACCGTCGGCCAACTCGAATTGAGCGTGCCCGTCGGCATCGGTCGTCCAAGTGAGCCTTTTGCCATAGGCGGTAGCGACTGAACGCTTCAGCCACTCGCCCTGGCGCAGCGTCAGGCACGGCAGCGCAGCCGCGAAATCCACGAGATCCTTCGCCCGCGGCGCTTTCGCTTTGTAGAAGAGTTGCACCTCGGGGCGCAGAAACGGAATGCCCGTCTCGTCACATGAGGCGAGTTCCGCAATCGGCATTGTGACGCCGGCCGATCGACGGGAACGCCAGAGGTTATCATCGCTGTCATCCAGCATGAGCTGGAATCGCCACGGTCCAGCCTCGCCAGTGCGGCACCAGACATCCGAAACCGTCGCGGGCAACGGCGCGTCGCGAGGCCAGGGCCGCAGTTGACCGGGCGGATCAGCGGCCCAGCACTCCCAGTCCGAGAGCAAACCGCGCGCCGCCATCCGATCGACGCGCAGAATCAGAACGTCGATATCGTGATGCGGGCGCACGCTTCGCCCGACAGCATGGTCAATCGCGTGGCCTCCCGCGATCCACCACGGGAACCGCGCCGCCGCAAATATGCTTGCGACCTCTCGAGGCGTCAGCGGCTCCCACACGTCATTGCGCTCGACCATGCCGCCAACCGTCTCACATGCGCGATCCACAAAAAAAGCCGCGTTGACCGCGGCTTTTCTCGTGTCTCAATCGGAAGGATCAGACCGCTTCCTTGAGTTCCTTGGAGGCGCGGAAGGCGACCTTCTTGCTGGCCTTGATCTTGATCGCTTCGCCAGTCGCCGGATTGCGGCCCATGCGCGCCGGGCGCTTGCGGACCTGCAGGATGCCGAGGCCGGCAAGACGAATGCGCGAGCCCTTCTTGAGATGCTTGGTGACCAGCTCGACCGTCTGCGTCAGCATCTCCACAGCCTGCTTCTTCGGCATCTCATGCATCTCGGCAAGCGCCGTGCCGAGATCGCGCAGCGTCACCGTCACAACCTTCGCAGGTGCCGCCTTCGCGCCCGCCTTGCTCGCCGGTTTCAAAGCCATTGGTAAGCCTCCTTGGTTCCACGTCATGAGGTGCACGAGGCACCCTCTCACTTTTCGGCCGGCCTTCGCCCCCTCGCTGTCTTGATGCACCCGCGCGAATTCCCCGTTCTCGGGTTCGCGGCCGGGTCCAATCAGGACACCTTACGAGAAGCCTCGTCAGCCCTCCGTCGCCTCACCTGTCACCGGCCCTTCGCTCAACGCGTAAGCTCGCTGAAAGGATGGCAATTGCGTCGCCCCGCCAGGTGCGCCATGCCCCGGAAACATTGGGGAACGGCGCGATCTGCGACTCGCTTGCACGCAGCCGCATAGCGCATGTTAACTAAGGATAGGAAGCGAAAACAGCATGAAATTGGGTGTTTCTCGCACTTCCTGGTCGTTTTGCCGCGCTAAATGCGATCGATCGCATCAGATGAGGCACTCAGCGAGCGTCCAGGCAGATCGTCCCGTGCCCCGCGGCTGCAAGCTGCCTTCGCCAAATCGGCTCTCCACGACGCAGTGCAATCACCGGGCTTGGGTCGACACTTCCCGCGCCTGTCTCTAAACCAGCCGCGACCCAATCGTGGTCAATGGGGCCGTAGCTCAGCTGGGAGAGCGCTGCAATCGCACTGCAGAGGTCAGGAGTTCGATCCTCCTCGGCTCCACCAATTAAAACAAAGACTTACGGCCACGGCCAATTTTCGATTAATTGCCCTAGCGAACGCCTAGCAAACACCCTCTGAGACCTCCGGACGTAGTGCATGAGTCGCATCCCCCGCGATAAGCGTAGTTGTTTGCGGGATTGCACGGCCCACTGCGGACGTCTTGGTGACGAGCTGACGGTTCATGAATCTCCGCTAGCGAAATGCCGGAATGTCGACGACGAGAGCGGCCTCGTATCGCGAAACGGCCGAGTCGAGAGCCATGCGAATCGCGTCGTGGAGTCGTTCCGCGGCTTCCACACCATCCAACAGTAGCGCTGCTTTGCGATAGTGGTCGTCGCTTGCGCAGGGTCGCCGTTTGGCCAACAGACACATTCATCGAGCGCGTAGATCACCGCTGGTGGCGAAGCCACATAGAAATCGTGGCGCATCGGATGGCAAAGGCCCGTGATGTTCATGAGCATGGCAACGCTTCCGCCTGTGTCGGCGGTGAGCTTTAGTGCGTGTTTGACGAACGCGTCGGCTAGCCCCCGACCATAGGGCGGGTTGGTTACGATGTGCTGCGCGAGCGGTCGCGTCTCAGCAAGGAAGTCCCGTCCAGATTCGCCGAAGCCATGGTCCACCAAATCGGTCGACACGACGTTATGCCCAGCGGCTTCCAACACCTTCGCGATATGTCCTTCGCCGCAGGCCGGCTCCCAGATGGAGCCGTCGAAGGATTCGACGGAGAGAAGGGCACGCGTCGCTTCAGGCGGTGTCGGATAAAACTCGTAGGGTGCACGCCCTGGCGATATGCGCGGACCGAACCTGAAGGCCCTGGCGGTCTCGGAAACGAGATGCGCCACCCGGACTTCGTCGGGGCGCAGCAAACGCGTTCTCGTGGGCACTGAGGCAGCCGTAGGTTGTTTCAGCTCACGAGGGTGAAGGAGGCGTAGGCTCATGACGCGACCTCCTCTCGCGGGAATCTCTCGTCGAGAAATCTCACGATCTTGCGCGGCAAGTATTTGCGTGGGTTGTCATAGCCGCGCTGCACCTTCGGTGACATGAGCTCCCGGCCGTCTTTCGCAATCTCGATGATGATATCGTTGTGGCATCCCCAGCTGAAGCTGCGCACATCGTATCCAGCGGTCTCAAGCGCCGACACAACCTCGTGGGTCATGTATCCACTGGCTCCGTCGCCAAATCCGAACTTGTCGAAAGCTTCTTCCCAGTTCCAGTGCAGGGTTCCGCCGCAGGCGAGGCATTTAGATTTTGGCATCGCCGCTGCTTTCTTTGGTTTTGATGCGGCATACCTCGAGGATTTCGAAGTGGCCTGTGTCGAGAGCTCTGATGCGAGGTTCTGCGCGACCGCCAGTGTGAAGATAAAGGTCGCTTGCGAGTTGCCCAGCTTCGGCTGCATCGATGGCGTCAAGTTCGATTGCGTACAGGCAGATCTCCTGAAGAGTGACCTCGTAAGATCGTCGGCTCATGATGCATCGCTTTCATTGTCGTCCCACGAGTAAGCGGGATTGTTGTCGTAGTGGTCAGCTGCGAACCAGGCATCCAGGATGTCGTCGAGGTCCGCCTCGGCCACTCCCCGGATGGGGAAGGGGCAGAGGTCCGAGACCACCGCGCGTTCAGCGGGGGTGAGCGTCATTGGTGGCTCTCCCCTTGCGTTGGCTTGTCCTTGCGGATGCGGATGACGAGGCGTCCGTCGCTGCCTACCGGCACGAACTCGAGTGCAAGGTTCAGACCTTGGCCGTCTTCGTGCAGCCAGGCTGCTCCGACCTTGGTCCAGTAAGCGCTCTTGCCTTCACCGCGGACGTGAAGCACGTCGTGAGTGGGCTTGCGGTTGGTGGTTTCTTGGTTTGCCATTGTGGCTGTCTCCTTTGGTTTCGAGGCCACACCTGTTGCGGCCTGTCGGGGAAAAAGGGAGCCATCGGCCGATGAGGAGACTGGACAGAGGGGAGGGGACTCACCCGGCTGCACAAGCGCAAGCGCGGAAGCAGGGGACACCCCTTGGACCGGCTCCGCCGTGGCTCAAGTTCCCCGACTGATTAGACGCACAGCGTGTTTGGCTGAGACCAAACGGTGCCGCCCCTCAAAGCGAGATCACGAACCTGCGAGCTACGTGCTTAAGTTTGTCAGCCCGGTTTTGGACATGCACTCACTGGTCTGTCGGCTAGCCGGTCAGCTGGAAGAGCGTTGAACCAGCGGTCGCATGAGCGTGCACCTCGCCGCGCCGACGATGTCGCCGCATGTGCTGCGAGAACATATTCGCTTGCAGAGCCTCGCGATGAAACCTTCCCGCGAAGTGGAAGCATTGATGCTGGGCTGGAGCGGAGGTCCTGGCGGAAGGGTGTGCAACTCCCGGCCGATGGACGGGGCACCTTGTTCCGACTGGCTCTTGAGAAGATGGCGGATGCATTGGAGGAGGGGGGCAGTTGCCTGTGCGCCGGCCAAGGCGACGGATGGACGGAGAGTTTTGGTTGGGGCCATGTTGGAAATCGGGATGAGGTTTGGAAGAGTGGCTCAGCGCGAGGGAATGTGGCGAGATACAATCATCCACCTGCTGCAATATAGCGGCATGCTAATCTCAAAGCTTTATCCAGAGATTGTCGCGTTCTGGAGTCCGCTGCATCTGCACCCCGATATCTAATTTCGGGCAAATCGCAAGATGAACCCACATTGGTAGCAATCGCAATGCTGACCTCACTGCTCCGATCGACCAACAGCAGAGCGAAATGATGCCCATTGGTCCCTGCGTTGACACTCACCAAATTGTCAATGAAATCGAACTTTCTTATGCCCCATCCGTAAGCATATGGAGGCCTAGGCGGTTTTTCGTCCGAAAATGGGCGAGCATCGGGCGGTGTATGGAGCTTCTCGAACCCAGCATCGGCCATGAGTGCCGGCGCTCTCTGTCTCCCTTGAGCGTGCCACCCACCCCAACGTGCAAAATCGACGATTGACATATGAACAGATCCAGCTGGGCCAACATACAGCGGCCATTCGGAGTTGTAGCCCGGGAGGACTACCTCAATCGAATTAGCCCCCCGTCGGTGGCCGTAAGGGCCATCAACTTTGCCCAACGACGCAGTTTGTCCAAATCCGGCGGCAACCAGCCCTAACGGATCGAAAACTCTCTCGACCACCAGCCTCTCCCAATCACGCCCTGCGCATCTTTCTAACATCGCCCCCGCAATTATATATCCAATATCAGAATATGCTTGTGAAGTGCCAGGGGCGAATCTCAGCGAATGTCGGGCCATAACACCGATTAACTTGGTTCGCGCCGAAACTAAATCGCCCGGCGTAGCAAATAATGTATCCGGCAAGTTGGCTACGTCGTGCACCCGGTTTGCAAGTCCGGCGCAGTGGGTTAGCAGTTGGGAAATGTTGATTACGCCGAATTGGCTTTCCGCATCAATATCTGGAAACACATCCGAAATTTTGGTATCCCAGCTCAGCATTCCGTCGTCAATTAGGATAGCTGCCAATGTGCTCGTTATCGCCTTCGTGCAGGACCCGATATAGAAGCGATCTTGAATCGCCAAACTGCCAACCTCATTTAATCTTCTCAGGCCCGAAACGGAGACTTCGACGAGCTTACCCTCTTTGCAATAGGCTATGGCCATAGAAGGAAGATTATAATCCGTCATTACGCGCTCAGCTATCGCCTTCAATGTCATCTGGAACTCCATTGCAGCGCCGATTAATCGCCCGGCAGGACCAACGCAATTCAATTTATTGATACGAAATTTATATTTTGGACTGCAATACTTCCTCGAATTTCATGCGAATTTGATGTTATCTAGGATCATCGATGAAGGGCACAATTATGACGGACGCCAAAGCAGGCAGCAAGATAAACGATGCTGTCATTCAGGAAGGACGTCGCTTTGGCGTTCAAATCAGCACAACGTTTTTGACTGGTCACTCCAGAAATCCATCCCATTTTCCGAGACCTATAGAAATTACGTCAGAACTCGGCCCCTTAGTGTATGGAATTATGCAGGGAATTTCAGACATTGCAGATGCGCACGGCACACCATGCAGATGTGGCGCCCAGTATAGCTTTAGAGCGCACACGGGCTACATCGACGAAGAAGGGAAAATGCGTCTTGACATCAGTATTGGGGTGGCCTGTAAATGTCCTTCCCTAGACGAATAGCAACGACATAGACGTTGTCAAGTCGTCAGCTCCCATGCTTTTGGCGTGATAATATCGTGGCGGATTTAAAAATGAAATCTCGGGTAGCGGTTGTCTACGGGGGTACTAGCTCAGAGGCGCTCGTCTCCGAGATGTCGGCCAAGCAAATTATAACGCACATGCCTAGCGGATATAAGGCAAAACTAATCGAGTACACTCCTTGCATCGACCAGGATCTCAGCGCATTTGCTCCTGACGTGGTGTACCCTGCTATGCATGGAGTGCCGGGCGAAGATGGGTCATTCCAGGGATTTCTCGAGACTTTGGGTATCCCATATGTCGGTAGCTCGGTGGCGGCTTCGGCCATCGCAATTGATAAGTATTTGAGTAAGATAATTTACAGATCTCTTGGTCTACAAACACCCGAAGGGTGGGTGATTCGCTCCAGCGATCAGCGTTTTGGCGCATATAAAAAACTGTCGAGAATGGTATTCAAACCTCTGAATCAAGGATCTGCGATCGGGGTCAAAATCATGGATACTAACATGGCTGAGAAAGAGTTTGAAAGCAGATTACGACCATTCCTGTTGGAGGAGTGGATACAGGGCCGCGAAATCACTGCTGGCATATTGGAAATCAACGGCGTGGCCGTTAATCTTCCTATAGTCGAGACTATTACCCCTCCTGGCACTTTCAATAGCTACGATCTCAAGTACAGAAGTGACAAAAAAAGCCGCCTAATACCGGCTCCGTTAGAAGAGCCGATGCAAGATTTGGTTCATCGCGCGGCGCTGGCGGCTCACTTGGGATTGGGATGTCGTGATTTTTCGAGAACGGATTTTATAGTCACCGACGATCAAGCTTATATTCTTGAAACAAATACGCTGCCAGGGATGACGGAATTTAGCTCTTATCCGGCCGCCGCAAGGATTTTTGGGTTGGAGTTCGGAGAGCTTTTGGATCAGCTTATATCGAACGCCCTCCAACGAGTCGTTAATTGAATGGTTGCCAGGCTGATAAGCTGAACTTATTGAAGAATCGAACTAATCGTGCGGACTCAAATGCTCCAACGTATTTCCTGCCTACCATCAAACATTGCACGGCAAAAAATGGCGATCATTAAGAGATAATGACACACGTGAACAGATTCATTGCAATTACATATTCAATGCCAAGCAAGTGACGACCAGGGATTTGCTTCATGGCAATAAAAGACATATTCGATACACCCCTTCTGTGTTTTGAAACATAATCGACATTATATTTTGCCTCCCAGGACCTGTTCCCGCACATTGGGACATGGTTTCGGTCGCTGCTTTTGACGGTACTTCGGAAAGCCTTGGTGGCTGGTTGCCCGACGTTCTCCATCTCACGCATTCGCGCGCGCCGGAGCTCACGCGTGACTTCCTTGAGAAACGGCATAACCAACACACGCGCGGCGCCTACCTCAGAATCCTCAAGGCCTTCCTGCAATGGACCGAGCGCACGGAGCTTCCGTCGCTCGCTCAGCTGACGACGGCCGACGTGAGCAACTACGTCAAAGGCCTCCAGCGATCGTCACTCAAAGCCAGCAAGGATTTATCGCCACGGACACGCGCGCAGGTGCTCGCATGTCTGCGCGGCTACTTCGACGCCCTGGTCCGTGGTGGCGCCCTCCCCTCTAATCCGGCCGCATCTGTCGAGAACTACCACCTCGAGGTGAGGATCGGGCACGCCAAGCCCCTCACCGGCGATAACATGGGCCGGCTGCTGGACAGTATAGACACCAGCACATTGAAGGGCCTCCAAGATCGGGCTGCAATCGCTTTGATGGCCTTCTCCTGCGCACGGGTGGGAGCGGTCATCAAAATGAAGCTGGGAAGCGTCTCCGAGCGCGACGGCCGCCTACACCTCGAGTTGGAGGAAAAGCGGGATAACAAGCACTACGTGCCCTGCCATCCGGAGCTTGAGGAGTATCTTCGCGCGTTCACGGAGCGCGCGACAGTGGTGGCCGAAGACTGCGAAAAGAATCCAAGCGGCTGGCTGTTCCGTCGCTGGGACAAGCGCAGGAACGCTCTAACCGGGCGTCCCCTCACCCGCATGATCTGCTACCGCATGGTAAAGGGCTACGCCGCGAAGATTGGCCTGGTGGATGTGACCAACCACAGTTTCCGCGCTACCGGTATCACCACATTCCTCGGCGCTGGCGGCGCGTTGGACGATGCGCGTCGGTTAGCGAACCACGCGTCTGTCAACACGACCAAGCTGTACGACCATCGCACCCAGGCTGTAAGCGCGGAGGATGTTGAAAGAATCAGCTACCGAAAGCAGAGAAACTGAGCACTAGCGCGCTCGGAGACACAACGGTGTGGATTTCATGCTCTTACAAGAACTAAAAGCACTGCATATGCTATATCGCATCTTGACGGTGTCTCAGTAGATTTCGTGGGTGCTCAAGTATTCAATCTGAGCAAAAACTGTGCACTCGGCTTATTTATTCTGTTTCGTTTTCCCTCATAGAGCTATGGTTCTCAAATGCAACTTATCAAAGCGCACGTCACGAACTTCCGTTCGGCCGAAAACTCGGAGGAATTCCGGGTAGATCACGTCACCTGCCTTGTTGGAAAGAACGAGGCCGGCAAGAGCAGCATTCTCGCCGCTTTGGCGGCTTTGAACCCGCATCCAGCGACTCCGATGATCTTTGATAGAGAAAGAGATTATCCCCGTCGCTTTCTCACCGAATACGCAAGCCGGCACCCTAAAGGCGATGCTGTCGCAATAACGACGACATGGTCTCTTTCGGATGATGAGGTTGCCGAGATTGAAGAGGAGTTGGGTTCGGGTGTTCTCAACGCGCGAGAAGTCAAGGTAAGCAGGGCCTACGGTGCCAAAACGCCTTCCTGGGATATATCGGTGAACCTCCCAAAGGCGTTTGAAAATTTATTCGAGGAATTGAAATTGAATGCCGCGGAACGCGCACCGCTAAAGGCAGTCTCCGTTACCAAGGACCTGATCGAAACGTTGACCAAGCTTGAGACACCTACCGAAAAGCAAAAAGCATTGCTAGGAAAATTAAAGGGATACACGTCTATCACCGGCAAAGTCCAAGCTATGCTTCAGGGCTATCTTCCGCAGTTTATGTACTTTTCGAACTATGACCGCATGGAAGGTGCTGTGTCGATTGAGAATCTGCAACAACTGCGTGCCAACAATCAATTGAATGAAGACCGCCATCGAGGACATCGGCTCTTTGAGGAGTTCTTGGACTACGCTGGAGTGCCGTTAAAGGACATCTTGCAGGTCAATACGTACGAGACGTTCAATGCTAAGCTGCAGGCCGCCTCAAACAATATCACGGACCAGATCCTGGAGTACTGGACCCAGAACCCTGACCTCGATGTCCAGGTGAGGATCGAGCCCGCCAAAACCGGGGATCCCGCTCCGCTCAACCAAGGCACCATTGCTCGGGCACGCATCTACAATCAGCTCCACCGCGTTGATACGCCCTTCTCGGAGCGCAGCGCTGGCTTTGTCTGGTTTTTCTCATTCCTCGTGAAGTTTGCGCAGGTAAAGGATGGAGACGTGCCGGTCGTGCTCTTGCTTGACGAGCCTGGCCTGAGTCTTCACGGCAAGGCACAAGGCGATCTGCTTCGCTACTTCGAGGAGAAGTTGGCCCCCCATCACCAGATCATCTATTCCACCCATTCACCGTTCATGGTGTCTCCCGACAAGCTCCTTGCGGCTCGAATTGTCGAAGATCAGGTTGAGCATAAGGGACCGCGTAGAATTCCTCTTGGCACCAAAGTGCGCGAGGACGTGCTCACGCGTGACCCCGACACCCTCTTCCCCCTGCAAGGGGCCCTTGGATATGAGATCACGCAAACGCTCTTCATTGGCAAGCACACACTTCTGGTCGAAGGACCCAGTGATATCATCTATCTGAAGGCTCTTTCCTCGGCCCTTGGAAAGACCAAAAGGACTCAACTGGATCACCGCTGGACATTGTGCCCTGCAGGCGGCATTGGCAACGTGCGATCGTTTATGGCCCTGTTCGGGGGCAACAAGCTTGATGTTGCTGTGTTAGCTGACTACGCGCATGGGCAGAAGGGGCAAATAGAGAAGCTGCGCTCTTCCGATGTTCTTAAAGCCGGGCGTGTTCTAACAATCGAGACCTTCACCGGAAAAGCTGAATCCGACATCGAAGATCTGTTTGAGTTAGAGCTTTACGCAGACCTGCTCAACAACACATATGGACTGAAGGGCAAGGCTCAGGTCACGGCCGACAAGCTCGATGCAGCCGACAAATCCACTGCTCGCGTGGTCAAGAAAGCCGAAGCATATTTCCGCACTGAAGTGCCGGCAACCACGGCCGAGTTCGATCATTATGCTCCCGCTGAATGGTTGATGTTGAACCCCGCCTTCTTGGATGTTTCGCGTCCGGGCGTGGCTGCTACGCTCGATCGGGTCGAGACTCTATGCAAAGCGTTAAACGACTTATTGGCTCCAGCGTAGACATTTATCTGCCGGAAGGACAAAGCATGTTTGATGAGACCATACGTGCCGCGCGAAGCCTGAACGGGAGACAAGAGATAAATGTCACTTCTGGACTGGTCGCCGATGAAGAGGGATACATCGATCGCCAATGTCCGCATAAGGTCTGTGAGTTCACATTTAAAGTCTTGAAGGAAGACTGGGAGAGTGACCGCATCCGTGATGACGAGGTGTTTTGCCCCTCGTGCGGGCACGCAGCCGATGCAAATCAATGGTTCACACCCGAACAGGTCGAGTTTCGGAAGCGCCAGATTCTGAATCACGTGGCCGGAAAGATTGGGGCTGCGCTCGAAAAGGATGCACGCGATTGGAATCGGGGCCAACGCTCCAATCGCTTCTTCAGCGTCAAACTGAAGGTTGGTGGTCAATGGAAGAGTATCGAGCTCCCGCCCGCTGTCAGTGACCCGATGAAGCTGCAAATTGGCTGCTCGGAATGTGGCTGTCGTTATGCGGTGGTGGGAGCAGCCTACTTTTGTCCCGGATGTGGCCATAACTCAGCAGATTTGATGTTTAGCCAGACCTTACGAGGCATCATATCAACACTCGACGCCCTTAAGCTCCTCCCTGATGCGATTAGTGATGTTGATACGCGGCAGATTTTGGCTCAGGCCGTCATAGAGCGTGGTCTTCAGGCGGTCGTTGCTGCGTTTCAACGCTATGTCGAAAGCCTTTACTCGCGTAATGCGCAAGCTGCAGAAATCCGCCGGAACGCCTTCCAAAACTTGGAGGAAGGAAGCCGCCTTTGGCAGGGTGCGTTCGGCAAAAGCTATGCATCGCATCTGACTGTCCCAGAACTTGGACTCCTAGGGCAGTATTTCCAGCAACGTCATCTGCTCGCTCACCAACAGGGTATCATCGATGATGCTTACGTCAGCAAGAGCGGCGACGACACATATCGTGTTGGGCAAAGATTGATCTTGAAGGAAGATGCTGTGCGTTCGGCGGTGAATCTCGTCGAATGGCTTGGTGCACGATTGGCGAAAGACGTCGGATAGCCCCATCGTAAGCGTCTCTGCTGGATCCGTGGGCTTAATGGGCTTACCATATGTGCACTCACGAGCCATCCTCGATAGGTTCACCCCAATTGAGCCTCTCCAGCGCATACATCTGCTCCGAACGATTCTGCTCTGAAGCTATCATGCGTTCCAGAGCCGCAATCGTCTTTGTGGCAAAATCTACCACCGATTTGCGAGCATCCCCCAGCCAGCGCTCGAAGATCTTCTTCTTGGCTATGTAGGCTTGCACAAAACCAAATTCTCCGGTGACGGTGCCGGTTTGCTGGAGGACGAAGTCCACCTTGCGCAGAAGCTCTGCATCGTTCGAATCGAGCGACCCCACGATCTCGCGACAGACCTCGAAAACCCGTTCTGCACCGTTGTAGCTGGTGAGCATCTCCAATACACCGGCCGCATCTTCCTTACTCTTGGTGGCCCGCTCGATCATTCCAGCAGCCAACTCGTTCGAAATGTCAGGGAACGCGGCGTGGACAAACGAAGCGACTTCCTGATTCCCTCGGCCAATCGAATCGCGCAACCAACCGAGGACGACATCGAGCACCAATACTGGTGCTGCACTTAAAGCCTTGATGTCAGTTAAGGCATATGGCACTGCGTCGTAGTTCGGCGTCGGCGGGGACGATGCTGCATACGTCAGTCGCGCCGCAAAGAAGGCTAGGACGCTGCGCAGATCAACCGCCGCAAAAGGAGCCAGAACGAAGTCTAGATGATGATCGGCCCTGGGATAAGTAACCAGGGCATTCAAAATGATGCCGCGTTCGTCCTGGGTGATATTGTCAGCGAGTGCCTCGAGTCCCTCCTGCATATACCAGATGGCCTCAAGCCAATCCGACCGCCCCTGAGTCGTAAGCCAAGCCACAGCTTCCAATAACAGCGCCTTGCCCGCTTTATCCGGCTGCCCAAACGCATTCACAAGACTGGCAACGACCTCGATGGCGACGCGGGGATTGCTTTCTTGAACCGCCATCCTGAGCACATCTGACAAGACCTCGATAGAGGGCTGCTTAGTGATTTGATAGTGCCGGGCAATGGAGAGGATATGCTTTCCCTCATTGGCCCATTGTCCCAGAATTGGCTTTAGATCGGCCGCTCTCCTTGATTTTGCTAAGCTTGAAAGGATGAGCGGTAGGAAGCTAGCGACGTTCTCAGGCAGCGCATCGAGACGTTGCAGTACGAGTTCCGGTTTCTCCTGGTTCAGCCGGCGAAGGAGCTCCTGCAAACCAAAATATGCTGCACCGTCAGTCGATTGCGAAGCTGCACACAGCTCCATACGTGACCACCAGGTTTCAGCTGTGGCCGCAGTAAAATCTGCCAGGTAGACCGCAACGCGCGTGGATCGCCAAGCGTCGTCGCGCCGGAAGTCAAATTTGGGCGCTTCCCATGCAGGTGCATAAATCGAATGGAGGCTGACCAGCGTCTTGAAGATTTCGTACTCCTCGTCGAGCGCAAGCTCATCACGGATCTTCAATACCGCCGAGCCCAACTCCCGCTGTAAATCTAGGAGCGCGCCGCCATCGTCATTGTCGAAGGGTATGAGGCACAAGATGCGGTACATGTTCCAGGCATCATGCTCGATCGCTTTCTTGATTTCGTAGGAAGCCGTTGGAAGGATTTCAGCAAGAAATGCGGCGATCTTCACGCTATCGCGGAGGATGATGGCAACTAGACCATTCGTGTACTGCCCCTGCGTCGGCGTCCGCGTAGCTTCCGACAAATGCTGGAGAACCGTAAGTTGGTTGATGTCTCCGGCGTTGTCTCGATAGAGGGCTTTCAGCAGGTCGATTGCCTTGGTGCGTGCCACCTCAAGCTCCTTGGTGGCGGGCATTGCACCGCGCTCAAAGGTGACCGATTTGTACGAGCTGAAAGTACCGGCGAGGTCCGACTTGAGGATCTCTTCGCAAACCTTGAGGACCAGCGAGCGCAATTCGCCTCTGTCTGCCGCGTCGAGCCGTTCAATTCTTCTCATCAAGCGCAGGTGGACCTCACCACCTGCTTGTTGGACAACCCGCAACGGTACGGTGGCAAGGCTTTCCACGGACTTGAGAATACGCTGTTTCTCGTCGTCCCCAGTGGCCTGCTTCATCAGGCGGACGAGGAGATCCAAGGTGGCCTCAGGATTGACGTATCGGAACAGATCAAGAAGGTCGAGGGCTGCATCAATAACATCGTCACCTGCCCATCCGTCCATCTCCCCATAGGAAGTGATAATTTTGACATGTGGGGTTCCGCGGCTGCGGCCAACAGCTTCTTCAACGGTCGCCAAAAGCTCCGGTACAAGTGGATTAGGATCATCGTGATTGGGAAGGTAGTGCTCGCGTATCCGCTCCAAGACGTCCCGGCGCTCATTGTTGTCTGCAGCATCCTTTAGCGCGAGAAGCGGCCCTTTTTCGAAAATCGGCTTGCCCTGCATGAGGCTTTCGAAATCATGCTTGACCTTGTCGAACTCATGCCCCGCAGGCACAAGGTACTTGCGCATGATCTCTCGGAAGCGCTTGTCAATTTGGGCCCTCCCCTTCTTTGCGAATTCGGTACTGAAGGGCTGCTTGTAGACAATATCGTGAGAGGTTTCGGCCCAGGCATGATTGAGGATGGTCTGGAGTTGCACTTCGCAGCGCAGATCAGAAAACCGCGCATACTCTGGCAACGATGCCCGGTTTTCCTTTAGTTTCACCACAAAATTGTAGCCGCGGTACTCTGGCTCGCTTCCGTCTTTCGCCACGGGATGGTGGATCTTCGTGCTGTCGTAATCGATATCGAAATTATCGCGGAGAATACTGCTGTGCAGGAACTCGTTTAGGTCGCCATTCGTGTAGAAAATCAAGCGGCAGCCAGCCAGATCCTTGCGAAGATCCTCAATGTCGGCGGCCGCACCTTGGCCCTTCTCTTCTAACCGCAGGCGGAGGCGGGCGGCGTCTTTTGCACGGTGTTGGCTTTGGGGCCTATTCGCTTTCAGCCCCGCAGTTACGATGGCTTGGTTTAGGATCTTATCCACCGTTTCAGCGAAATCCCCATAGAGCGCTTGACCGCCCTCAGCATATTCTTTGATGTCCATGGCATATCTTAGCACATCGGCTCTACGGTCGCTTGAACAGCCCAGTGCTCTGCGGCTTATCCTTGAGGCTGCACCATGACGAACGCCTTTATCTGCTAGATGGCAGGATCTTTTTGCGTTTGCTCCTCGAATGTCGCCGTGGCGAGCGACGTCTCAAACAGGGCGTGGCAAGCAGAATCCCAAATCTTCTGATTGTCGGAGCGCGAGCTGTAATAGCCCAGCAGGTGATGCTCCTCAGGTCGCGCAAAGCATGGCGTCTTACGTCTTAGCCGGCGCGAGCCCCCTACCCTGCCGAAACACAATTCGCTCGACCACGGCCATGGCCGCATCAAGCTCGCGTGCAACGATCGGGGGTTCGTTGTGATCTGCGGCGTCGCGCGCGCGGGCCAGGTGGATGATGGCCTTCTCTGGAACACTGCCAACCAGATCGACTATGGCGTCCTTGTAGGCGGCTATGAGATCGAGCGCCAGAGAATGCATGGCGCGTAAATCGTGACCGGCACGATCACCAGACCTCAGGAGGTATGCATCGAGGTCATCGCGCAGCTGCGCAAGGCTGTGTGGTTCCATCGTCCTCATCCTAACACAACACGGTATTTGCGGCCCCCCACCTGGCCAGAGCTCAAGGTGTGAACGTTGAAGGTGCGTAGAGCAACGGTAGCCATCGCTCTGCGACTGAAGCTGGAAATGCCAAGCGTGCCGGCGCGCGCGGCCCATCTGATTTCAGCAGACCTCGAGCGAGCAGGGCCGATAAGACCGTCCGCGCCTGGCGTTCTTGATAGCCGGTGATGCGCGCAGCATCACTCCGTGGAAATTGCCCGACCGAAGCCGCGTGAACGAGCATGGTATCAGCTCCGGCGGGCAGCCTCCCCTCCCCTATCTCCTCTTTGGCCCAGATGCGGATTCGGTTCTGCAACCCGTCCGTGTCAAGAAGCCCGCGCATAAAGCGCACCTGATCGAGGCAAACCGTAAGGAAGAACCTGCAGAAGTCTGCCAGCGCCTGGTCACTCAGGTTGCCGCGGCCATCGAGATCGCCTCGTCTGGGCTCATCAGCGGCCTCGAGATGCGCTTTGTAAGCTTCGACGTCTCGAGCAAGTCCTCGGGGGAGCGACCAAAGCTCGGAGCCAACGCCACAGGCACGCAGCATGGCGTGGGACATGAGCCGAGCCACGCGGCCATTACCATCAAGAAAAGGGTGGACCCAGAGCAGGCGATGATGGGCGGAAGCAACCAGCACAATGCGTTCGGCAACCGTTCGGTTGGCATCGGCAAAAGCGTCCACGAACTGCGCCATGAGATTTGGAACGCCATCGGGGTCGGGAGCAATGTGCCGGCCGACTTCTACGTGATGGTCGCGGTATTCGCCGGGAATGACCTGGCGCCGTTCTCCCGAAACGGAATCAGTGACGAAGAGCAGGTCCGCAGGCAGGCGTTCGCAGAAATCGCGATGAAGCCAGCGGATGAACTCTTCCGACATGATGGGTGTTGGAGATTGCTCGCGATCGATGAGCCGCTGGACCTCTATGTGCGCACGCGCTTCGAGCTGGAGGTTCCGCTTTTCAGGTGCCTTGTCGTAGACGCCAGTAAGAGCCCGTTCGATATCGATGGGATGCGTGTGATGCCCCTCAATCAGGTTCGAATAGTAGCAGTTCATGGACCTTACGAGCTCGCCGAGCTCGACTGCCAACGCCGCAGTCTTCGAGGATCTAAAAGCGGCCGCCTCTACGGCCAACGCCATCGCAAGATCGGTAAGCTCCGCCGTCCGAGCCCTCGGCAGGACAGGTTCAAAGGCTCGGAGTTGGATCAGGATTGCCGCTTTCGTTGCCGCTATTATCATTGATAGATGAATGGGATGGCAAGAGAACAGGGGCGATCTTTGCCGCTATTTATGCCGCCAGATTCATCAGCGGCCACGTGCACGGTAATATGGGGCTCTGGACCCCCATAGGCCTGGGCATACAAGAGTCTGGTACTACGCCTCTATTTTGGAACGACGGCCGTCCTCGGGCATGTCATCCTCGTCTATCCGGATACCCACCGCACGGAGACCGCGCATCACAACGTGACGCGCCGTACACTTGGAATGAAACGCCTCCGACTGGATGGCGTCGATTACATAGGCAGGAAGATCCACAGTGAACTTCTTGAGTGGTTTCCGCTTTGGACGCAACGGGACCGCTGCCACCACGGGTGCCGGGGGCAGCGAACTCCCCTCCCCTGCCCCGGCTACGGGCTTGTCTGCGGGAAACACTGCGCTCGGGACATTGCGTGCCGTTGAGAACTGATCTGCGGCGCGGGTAGCCAGATCAAAATCAATCGCTTTGATGGGGATGGTATTTGGTTTGGAGCTCATCACGCGGCGGCTTTCTGTTCGTTGATGTTGAGAAGCGCCAGGATGCGACTGGTCAGATCATCCAGCTGCGCGACCGCCTTCCGTACCGGCTCCCTCGTCAGGTTCGCAAAGTGCGGCGGCTGTCCGGTCAAGAACACCTCGGCGTAAGGCGCGCGCTGGTGAATGACCATGCCGAACGGTTCCACGCCCGAACGTTTCACGTCTTCGAGCGCCGCACGTTGATACGTCGGCCATAGTGGCGACACCTCGTTGAGAAGCACGCGGTGCAGGATGGGTTTGCCGATCATATTGCTTAGGTGAGTGAGCTCACGATGGAGCTTGGCGGCTTCAATGATATCGGGCGCCGAGAGTTTGGCGGGGGTGATGGTGAGGTCGGCCACTGTCGCCGCTTGTATGGTCGTCTTCTGGAAGACACCGGCCACGTCCACCAGAATGAAGCCGCGGCGCGTGTCGCAGTGGTGCTTCAGCCGATCCATGAAGTCCCCTTCCCCCAGCCCTTCGACGGTCAGGATGCTGGCGAGATCGGGAAAGCGATTGAACCACTGCTCGAGCGTGCGGTTCTGGTCGAGGTCGAGGACCAGGACCGGAAAGCCTTTGGCCGCCAGCGCGCCGGCGACACAAGCACACGTCGTCGACTTGCCAACGCCGCCCTTGGGTGATGCGAAGGCGATGATGTAGGGGCGTGTCTCGTTGTTCATGAGACGAGTGTGCGCGCACGCAGACGACCAGACAATCATATGCCCGTGTTTGCTCGCTTATGGACGTATGGGGGTGTGTTGTTATGGACAACCAGAGACCCAGTTGTATGGGGGCCCGCATCTACGGGTGTCGCGAGCATCAAGGCCAAGCCTGCCAATCATCATCTGTAGATATGGACCCTCAGTCGTCCAGGCATCTGGAGCTACAGGCATCCAGGAGCACGCGAATGAAGAGGCCCATACATATGGGTGTAAGGGCTGCTGGATGTCCGGGGGTCTGGGAGTTATCGATTCAGCGTGACGGCTCGTCGTCACGATCCGGAGCGTTCTCCGTAGCAGCGCGCATCGCCACCTCGGCATATTCCATGATGCGTTCGATCTGCTCGAGAGCCTCGCGCATTTCCTGCTCATCCATGTCGAGGCTGACCTGAGAAGGGTAGGGGCTTAGGCGCTCAAGCTCACGCTTCAGCTCGACGAAGATCTCACGGCGGCGGCGGACGGTGGCGGGCACGTCATCCATTCTAGAATGTGGTGCAATTCATTCCGCCCATGTAGTCGGGACGGCAGTGCGTGTTAGTGGGCGCAGTGTAGGCCGGTCGGTTCATGGCATCGATCATCTGCTGTTGCTGCATGGATTGGGAGAACCTGGCCCAAGCTTCGGACTTGCGCTGTTGATCCTGGGCGATGAGCTGCGCTTCAGCAGCCCTCATGTCCGCAAGGTTCTTCTCGGTGACGGCTTCGTATTGAGCCTTTGTCATTTGTCCTTCCGCAAACGCCGTTGCTGCAAGCTTGTTGGCGGCGTTCATCTGGAAGATGAGGTGCATGTAGGCATAACCGGCGCCGCTCATTCTGTTAATCAGTGCTGTATCGATGCAGTTGCGGCGTTCGAGAGCGTTGGCTTTTGTGACGTGCGCGCCACCCCCGAGGGCGATGTCGTCGCGCGTCAGCGTGATCAGCTCCGTGACGCGCAAACCCGTCTGCAGTGTGAGCATGAGGATCGCCCGGTCACGGCGGCCATGCCATGTCGAAAGATCAGGAGCTGCGATGACAGCTTCGATCTCGTCACGGTCGAGATAGTCGATCGCCCGCTTCTCGTGCCGCTTGGCCGGCATGGCGAGCACACGCTGGCAATGATGCAACAGCTGCGGCTCATTGACGGCGACGTACTTGTAGAACGAGCGAATGGCCGCGAGCCGTGTATTGCGGCTCCGTGCTCCGTTACCCCGCGTCTTCTCAAGATCGGTGAGGAAGTTGGCGACGAGTTCCGCGTCGATATCGCCGATCTGCAACGCCGTCGGCTCCTTCTTCTGCTGATCGGCAGTATACCGGAGCAGCAGGCGGAACGTATCGCGATAGCTCGCAACCGTATTCGGGCTGGCCTTCATCAGTGCGCCGAGCCGCTCGGTGAAGAACCGCTGCAGGTAGGCTGACAGTGCATACGTCTTCATCGTCCATCCCCCGCCGATGTGCCTGTTGCAAGGGTCCGTTCAGCGCGTCTTGATGCGAGCTGCAGCAGCTCAGGAACAGCCTCGATGTACCAGTAGGTGAACTCCGGCTTGACGTGGCCGAGATAGGTGCTGAGCTTGATCATCTCCCGATCCGGATCGAGCCCCTTTCGGTACCATCCGATGATCGTGCGCACCGCGAAGGTGTGCCGCAGGTCATGGATGCGGGGCCCGCGTCCGTGCTTGCAGAAGCGTTGCGGCGCTCTGAGGCCGAGTGCCTAGCTGACCAGAGCGAAGTTGTAGCGTGTGCAGCAGTCGGTTGGGCGCTGACCGCTTTCCATCCGGAAGAACGGGCCGGGCGTGCTGCTGAGCAGCCGCGTGCGCTCGGCTCGGTACGCGCGCAGCCTCAAGACGGTGCTTGGCGCGAGCGGCACGTAACGGGCCGTTCCGTTCTTGCCGCGTCTCACCGTGATGACGCCCCCGTCGAGATCGACATCATCGTCGTCGAGCGCGATGGCCTCGTTGATTCGGAGCCCTGTCACCGCGATCAGCCCGAACAAGGTTGAGCACGACCAGCCCCGCATGCCGTAGCGCGACGGCAGCTTCGCCGCCCGAGCGACGATCCTCGCCACCTCGGTTTCGGTGTAGATGTAGGGTCGGCCGCGTCGCAGCTTGCCCGCGATCAGTCCCGCAGGCGGCACCTCGGTGCGCGCATCCAGCCCCTGCAGCCAGCCGGCAAACATGCGCACCATACCGAGCCGTTTCGACCAGGTGTTGTTGCTGGCTTTGCCGAAGTTCTCCTTCCAGCGGAGGAACAGAGCAACCGTCACATGATCCGCCCCCTCATGATCGGCGAAGGCTGTGAAGCCCCGCAGAACGCGGGCTGTGAAGGACAGGTCGTAGCCAAGGCTGCGCCGCACCGCGATGTACTCTTCGAGGCGTTCGGTCATCGTCGTCATGCGCGTGCCTCCTTCGCGGCACGCGACGTGCGCTTTTCCTTCGGCCATGCGGGCGCAATCGAGCGCAGACCGTCGACATCGTGCCGCGCATAGATCGTCGTCGACATGCGGGAGCGGTGCCGCAACACGTCGCCGATCTCATCGAGCGATGCGCCCTTGCGCAGCATGTCGGTTGCGAGGCTGTGCCGGAGCAGGTGCGAGCCGACGTATTTCTGTGGCGGCTTGAGGTTAGTGCCCTCGAACGCCTGCTTGAGCGCAGTATTGAGGATCTGAGCGTCCACGAAGGCCTTGTTCGGCGGCGTGTTGGAGACGAACAGCGTCCGCGATCGCCCACGCCTGCCGTTCTTGATGTAGTCCACGATCGCCTTGCCGACATCGTCTGGCAGCGGCATTCGGTCATGCCGCTTGCCTTTTCCCCGGATCAGGATCGTGCCGTTGCGCCAGTCGATATCGTCGAGCTGGATGGCGATAGCCTCGGGTGCCCTGAGGCCGAGGCGCGCAAGCACCATGAGCATGGCGTAGTTGCGCCGGCCGACCGGGGTCGGTGCCCAGGCCGCGTCGAGCAGTTTTTCCACCTCCTCTGGTTTCAGATAACGCGGCAGTGCGCTCTTTGCCGGTTGCCGGGCGCGCGGAATCGAAGCTGCGAGATCCCGCTTCGTCTTGCCGCTCCAGAACAAAAAGCGGAACAGGTTGCGCAAGTGCGACGGCGCCGTCTTGTCCCGAGGAGCCGTGCCGCCACGAAGTTTGCTGATGAACTCGACGACGTCATGCGGTGCGATCTTATCGAAGTCTCCGAGCTTTTCACCGAACCGGAAGGCCATGAAGCGATCGAGGAAGCGGACGCAGTGATAGATCGTCGCGTCGGTCAGGCCGCGCTGGTCGCGCAGATAGCTCTCGTACTCGGCCTTGAGCCGATCGAGTGGCGTTTGTGCTTTTTGCTTCTTCTCCTTCGATCGCTCTGCGGCACCGACTTCGACAAGCGCGTCGATGAAGCGCTCCATGCAGAAGCGCTTCTGATCGTACTTGTTCGGGTGCATCGCCTTGAGCGCGGCTGCCTGCGTCGCCGACAGCGTCCGCCCCTCGAGTTCACCCTCGAGGAGTTCTCGGCGAGCGATCTCCTCGCAGAGCAAGCGAGCGGCTCCTTCGTAAGTCCGCATCGTCGCTCGCGCGTAGCCTTGATCGACGAGCTTCTGAAGGAACTGCTGGCAGTGTGGCTTCAGCCAGTGCGGCGCAATCTCGATGGCTGTAGGTTTTCTGGTAGACCAGGGCATGTTGCCTCCCTCCGTTGGTGGAAGAAGCAAGGCCCCATGGCTTGCCACTTGGTTCGAGCGTGCGGGAGGAAAATCCTGTGGACAATGGCAAGACGATTGCGATGCAACTGTCGACCCCCGGCAAGTCGCTCGCCGTGCGTGGCAAGCTTCCGGCGGTCACGTACCGTGCGGGCTATTGCCAATCTGTCGCTGCAGGGGGTGGTGGTTGGAAGGACAGCGCACGGCACGCGGGCGGTAAATAGGGACGATGAATGCAAGTTATTGATATACATGCTCGTTTATCAATTTTCCTGGCGCTCCAACGCCGCATGCTCCCTTCAATTCATTGATTTGATTGCATCTTTGTCTCCCCCCACGTCCTGAAAGCGATCTTTGGTTTGGTGCGCTTGTCCGCAACCCAAAGCCAAGGAGGCTTATCATGGACAAGATCGTTGCAATGATCGCGCACTTCAGCGGGATCATCGGGACGCGTCAAAGCGCGGGGCAGGAACGCGTCGATGACGTTCGGGAGCCCATTACCAAGCTGCTGTTGAAGTGGCGCGACATGGAGTGGTTCACCACGAATACCGACGTGCTCGCGGATGACCTCGCTGGCAAGCTCTACCGACTCCGGTTCCCCTTCAACGGCGTGAAGGTGACCCGCTACCAGGCGGCGCCGGGTTGGCAGTATCGCCCGAACAGCGACGACGCGTTCACGGGCATCGTCGAATGCGAAGTCGAGGTCACCCCCCGTGGCGCCGTCTACGTTGTGCCCGGCTCGGTCCGTACGCACGGCGGCGATGGTCCAAGCGCCGGACCGATTATCGGCTACGTCAATTCCCGCAACGGCACGCTGATTGGCTCCTAAAGTCACGAGCACGGTGTGACGGGGAAGCGCCGCGAGGCGCTTCCCCGAGTTTACTGTAACAAGGAGGCTTTCATGCGTTCCCCAGTTCACCGACTAAAGAGGATTCTCGCGGCCGGATTGGCCACGCTGAATTCCTTAAACACCGACAGTGGTATCGACAGGCACCATCTCGATGAATTTCTGAACAACTACGGATCGCCGGATGTCGAGGAAAGCGACTACATGTTGCGGCGTATCGATACCGCGCTGCGTACCTTTGCCATGGCCGCAGACGAGGATGGAGGTACCACCAAGGGAGACGCGCGTGGCGTGTGGGTACGCGGCAACGGCGAGCGATGGCTGGCGCCTGCGCTCAAAGACATGGCGTCTGTTGGCAAGAAAGTGCGTGCACATGTGCGACAGTTCGGTCGTTCGCCGCGTGAGGATGCAAGCGCGACATTCAGCACGGCTGTCAACGACATTGTCGGGGCACGAGAGGATTTTCTAGTTGAGGCGTTGCGAGGTGATCCTAACCGTACCTGGTCACGTCGCTTTTCCGTGAGCTACATCGCAGCGGAGATACTGTTTCACATCGCTGTTGTCTACGTTCTGTTCGTCCAGCGCCTCTTCGAGAAGCGCCGCGCTCACGAAGTGACGGAGCTGGCGCTTGATGAATTGCCTGCGATACGCGGCGGCATTGAGCTCGCCTTTGCGCGTGCGTTGCAGTTCTACCAGGAAGCTGAGGCACTTCTTCTGCAAGTCAAGTCGGAGGCTGAGCCGGGCAGTGAGCATGAAGCACTTCACCGCGATGATGCGGCCATTGTTGCATTCGATATCCTCGAACTGCAGCTGCTCGGCGCGCTGCTGCTGAACAACCGCCGCATGCATCTTGGCGGTGGATGGCCACCGCGCCTGCCAGAGTTCTTCTCCGACGACAAACAAACCCATTCCTATCTAACGAAGGTAGAGGACATTGTCTTCGGTTGCGACAGCACTGATGTGCTCAAACTCCGGCGGGTAGCGTTGCACGCGCTGCGCAATTCTCATCTCAGTCTCTTCTCGGTGACCGTTCGCCGGATAGCAGGCGTGCTGAACACAGAGTCCCCAGAAGACCCGATTTACAAGCCTATCCTCGGCCATCAGCCGCTCTTCAAGTTGGTGACGCCACATCTCGCTTCGCTCGGCAGTCACGTCGTCCGCAGTGATGCTGACTTCTTGGCTTCGAGGAGGGCATGATTGTGAACCGCAATCCTTGACCAGCCGCTACCGTCCCGACGACACGCTGCTCGCGTTCATAGCCGAGCTCTGATTATGCCGAGACGCCGCGCTGGCGTTGCGCACCTGTCTGCAGATTCGACGACCGGCGCGGCATAATCCGGAGGTCGGCATAATGAGCGGCCTCGTGGAAGACCACGCTGTACCAATCGTCCGCGCGTGCTTCGTCAGTCGATGCATCGAAGAGGCGTTCGTCCGGCATATGGATCGTATCCGTGCTCGGGCGATAGAAGGCTTGATCGCCGCCAGTGACGATTGGAACGCCAATGTGCGAAAGGAAGGCTTCAGCTTCCAACCGCTTCGCAATCAGCGGTCGTTCCGGGATGTTCGGCAGATCATAACCGTCGACCTGAGCGACGTTGAACACCCACGATGCCTTGGCGACGCGACGCTGGCCGTTGTCGATATCATCGGCGGGGTCGGGATCGACCTCATACTGCTTGTAGAAGATGACCAGGGCGGCTTTCTCGCCCTTGCGCACCTGGGCAGCGAGCTCCTGCCATTGGCGGTAGGTGCCCCACAGCGACACGGGATAGCTGGCCACTTGCGCCTCAGCCCACAGGCTCAGGATGTTGATGCCGTTGTAGGCGTTGCCAGTGTGTGCGTTTTTCGGCAACAGCGTGGACAGCCCTGGACGCTGCCAAGGCAGGCGGGCATCTCCGACGCCGGCTTCGATCGCCGCAACAATCTTATCGGTGACGGCCTGGTGAAGGTCGAGTGCGGGACGCTTGGTCATGGCAATGGCTCCGTTGGTTCACGGCCGGCCTCCAATGACCGGCTCGTGCGCCGTCAGAACCCGAGCGCGGGGAGGGACCCGCACCCGCAGGGCGCGCGCAAGCGCGAGGGCTTGCCCCTTGCGGGAGACCCGCACCGGGTTAGGCGCAGGAGTTCGAGCCGGGCAGGGGAGGGTGGGAAGCGCACCGGAAGCACTTGGCCAGTGACCAACATCACGCGTTCGTTCGCGGGCGCGCACGATGAGTGCTGCGGAGGAGAGCAGGAGGGCTCAAGCCGCGTTTATGGCCGGCGCATAGGTATCCGCACGCTAGAGAAGATAGAATTTGACGAGATATTGCAAACTAGCACAATAGTGCAAAGTTTCCATCGAGAGGCCACCCGCATTGCCAGATCATAAAATGCAGTTCATAGTATTAGTTATGGATGGCTTTACTAGATTTAGACGTATGCGATCGAGCCCAGAGCTTCGTCGCATGGTTCAAGAACACACCCTTTCAATCGACGATTTGATTTACCCGTTGTTTGTTGAGGAAGGCATCAATGATGTCATTCCAATATCTATGCTGCCTGGGGTGCATAGGATTCCAGAAAGCCTTCTGGCAGAAGAGATAAAAGCGCTGGCTTCCGAAGGCATCAAGGCGGTGTTACTTTTTGGAATTCCTCATTTTAAGGATGCCACGGGAGAAATCAGCCTGCATCCGGATACTTTGCTGTCTCGGATGATAAGAACCGCCAAAAATGCATCTCCGAGCATGGTGATCATAGCGGACTGTTGTTTTTGCGAATATACGTCGCACGGACATTGTGGCGTTTTGCGCAACAATACAGTTGATAACGATCTCACATTAGCGCTGCTCTCAAAGCAGGCACTCGCTGCGTGCGCCGCTGGTGCAGATATTATTGCCCCATCGTCGATGATGGACGGCCAAGTTCGGGCAATTCGGGCCGCGCTCGATGCCGAAGGTTATGCAGCCAAGCCAATAATGGCATACTCAGCGAAGTTTGCCTCGGCATTTTATGGTCCATTTCGCAGCGCCGTCAATTGCGAACTGAAAGGAGACCGCAAGACATATCAAATGGACCCTGCAAACGGTCGCGAAGCTATTCGAGAATTGCTTTGCGACGAGGTGGAGGGTGCGGATATATTGATGGTCAAACCGGGCTTGCTCTACCTAGACATTATAACACGCATTAGGGACCGGACAGATCTTCCCATCGCCGCGTATCACGTTAGCGGAGAGTATGCTTCCATTAAATTTGCGGCCCAAGCGGGCGCTATCGACGAGCAATTGGCGGTAATGGAGGTGATGGGTGCCTTTAAGCGCGCCGGCGCCAAGCTCATCATAACCTATTTCGCGAGGGATATAGCAAGGCTGTATTTGAATGCCCATTAGGATTCGCGTGTCTCTTCAATCAGCTCGTTCGCGCCGTCGGCAATCAGTTGGGCAGCCACCTTACGACCAAGTTCTCTAGGCAGCTCAAGCGGGCCTTCGGCCCTCGAGCGCAACACAGTATTGCCAGTCAAACTCATTACTGCCGCAGCTAGTTCAAGCTTACCGTCTTTAACGATGCAGTGGCCCGCAATTGGGCTGTTGCAATGTCCGTTCAAGATCCAGAGCACTTCTCGTTCAGCAAGCGCGCAGCATCGCGTCTGAAAATGGTCGATCGCCGACAGCATCTTAATCGTAGTTGGGTCCGCAGACCGACATTCTACCACAATAATGCCCTGACCGATCGCAGGCAACATTTCATCCAGCGAAAACTCACGGACAATGCGGGAGGACTCCCCCACTCTCTCAAGGCCTGCTGAAGCTAAGACGAGCGCATCAGCGGGGCCGACGGCCTCTCCAGATGCGGTATCTTGCATAAGTCCGTTGTCCAGCTTGTGCAATCGGCTCTTGTCGGAACCTACGACCGATCCTCGGTAGTGAATTGTTTCGCAACCCGGATAAATGGACTTCAAGAACGCCGCTCGTCTGACCGAGGTGGTTCCGATCTTTAGTGGATTTTCAATCTTGGACTCATATAAGGCCGCCTCTGTGCGGTCCGACCTTAAAACAAGGCAATCACTTGCCGATCGTCGCTCTAGATACGCCGCAATTATCAGGCCTGGTGTTTCTTCATTGCCGGGTATGTCCTTTAATGAGTGCATTGCCGCATGAAGCTCCCCACTTCGAACAGCATCGCGGATTTCGGCAACGAACGCTCCTCCCTTGCCTCCCTGACGGGACAGCTTAGCTGTGGTATCACGATCGCCACGGGTTTCAAAAATGCTCTTCTCAAAAGAGACACCTGAATGCGAGAGCTCAAGCTGCCGAATGACATACTCAGTTTGAGCAATTGCCATAACACTGCCGCGCGTTCCAATCTTCATAAGGTCTCCATCGGGTTAGGAGGGCATGTAGTTTCCGATTTTCAAAAAATTCAGCTGAATATCGGGGCAGCCCCGTATAGATATGCTCTTTAGGTAGTATACAGCGATTCTGAAGCGCGTGTGCCGGGATCCTGCCACACTATCAGGACCAGTGATTTCCGATTGATGTGCACCTGGAACATCGCACTGGATTGGAAGAACTTTGAGCGCCGGGGTGGTGGCATGCAGCTAGCTTCACACGCGGAGACGCCTGATCTGCATGGCATTCCGACGCCGATCGGCCCCCAATTTGATGCACATCACCCACGCACCTCGGCGACAAATGCAGCCTTCGCCATCAATATGGGGCAACGAAAGCCCTTTTCCTGGCGCATCGCTGGCCTTTGCTCGCAGACGGACAAGACCCGGGGTCTCTGGAAGCACGCGTCGCCTACCACCTCCGACGACTCGCCGTCGGCTGGCGTGCGGTTCGTCAAACCCGCCTCCTACCGCGTGATGAGCTCGCCGACCTGGTTCAGGGCCGCATCACGCTGAATGAACCTATCGTCCACGAGTTGGCAACGCGTCTTGGCCTGCCGACCGCCGAGCTCTCCCGCCCTCTCACCTTGCCAGAAACTGAAGCCTGGTCCTTCTACCGCGAGAGCGTGCGCCACCGCTTGCATGTCTGGCAGCGCGCACGAGCGAGCTGGGAGCGCGCCGGATTGAGTCTTCGCCTCGCGGCCGCGGTCATGGAGTTGCGACCCTATCAGGTCACCCACGCGCTTATGGACCCCGAAAGACGGCTGGTGATGAGCTACCAGGCAGCATTGCGCCTCGCTGAGGCACTGGAGATTGAAGCTGGCGCGCAGTTCTTTACGGCGAATGTGGACCTCGCGTTGCCGCCGGAACACGGTGTTGATGAGGCTGTCGTCCCCCTCCCTGACGAGCGCATCGAAGCGCTGTATCGCGCTGCTGGCGCGCGGAGATCGGCTCGTGCGCAGGAGCGCGACGAAGACCAATGAACAGGTGTGCAAAGGTGTTGGCTCAGTTCCGGAGAAGTTGTTGCGCAGAGGGCCATGTCTGATTGAATCGGAGTGTGCTGTGACGTCGTAATTGGGGTTGGCGCGACGTTGGATAAGGCAGTACGGGGGGTTTCAGCTTCTCGTATCCCCCACCCATAGCCGGGAAGGGTCTGCCGATATCCCGGCCACTGCGGGGACGCCCGCAGCCGGCACACGCATCGTGAAGGTGCGGTTCCCTAGTGGAGGAGTGACTGGTTTCTGTGAGGGCCGGCCGAGCAGTCTCGGCCGAGAAGCCAGTCGCTTCCGCCAAATCTGGAATGGAGCGCGCGGCATGTTGCGGTTGTTGATGGGCGTCCTATTGGTGCTGCTGCTGGCAGAAACCGCAAAGGCTGAGACCGATCCCCCAATGACCCGCCCGATGCCTGCCCTTTCGGATGTCCGGATTGCACGTGACGCTATCGATGTTCGACTTGGGCCGCATCGTGCAACGCTCGTCGCAGGCCGGCTGCCACGTTCGTCCATCGTGATTGTGAAACGCGTGAGCGGCGACGGCGAATGGATTGAGATCTACGGGTTCAGCCGGGAGACGGGCGGTGTCAGCGGTTGGGTGCGACTTGAAGACTTGCGAACGTCAGGCATGGCTGTGCCCGGCCAACATGTTCCAAAAGGCGAACCGTGAGTCGCCTACCGCTCCGACAATGAGCCCGTGTCGTCGACCTAACGCCGTCGCAACGTCACGTGATCGACCAGGTGCGCAAACTTTTGGCGCCATCCCGCTTTGGGCTCATCGAAAGTGCGCCGCGCCTGGTAGAGCAGAGGTTGAATGACCCTCCTGCTGTGGCTGCAGTCATTGTTGCCTCCGATAAACGCAAGCTTGGGCTGATAGACACGTCCAACGCGCGAACACAGATTGTGCACGCCGATGGAGTGAAGATTGTCATGCCGGATTTCCGCCGTCCCTGCGCCCAACAGCGAACCACCGATCGTTTCCAGCCGGCGCATCTCTACAGTCTCGAGTCCGCGACAGAAAATGCTGCCATCAATGCGGGTCAGGTTATTGAGCCTGATGCGCGCCGCTTGAGTGCGCAGCGAACCTCTCGTCAGCACGAGGCCATCGAGAACGCGCTGGCGCACGTTGGTAATTTCCAGCGTGAGATAGGGGTTGCGGGCGCAGGTGTCGAGCTCGGCAAGATTGGCGGTGGCCGGAATTTTGATTGTCCCGCCGAGAAGGCGTTGCGCATTCTCCATGCGCAAAGGAATAAACAACCCGTCAGTACTGATGCCGAGATCCTGATGCGGGCTGGCAGGCAACCCCTGGATAATTCGAATATTGGTGCATTTGCCGAGCTCGACCAGCGCACGGCAGAGCGAGGCGAGAAGCCGGCCATCGGGCCGGGAGAAGCCACCCGTGACGGCTATCTCACTGATACTTTGATTGTGGGCTGTGTAGCAGATCGTCGCGACGGGCCGGCCATCGCGTTGCAGCGTGAAAATGCGCTCGTTTCCAAGAGCGATACGCCGCCAGTATGTGAGGGCGAAGAGACGTTCACGACCGTGTGGCTTGGGGACTAATGATGCCAAGTACTCACGGTCGTAGTACGATCCGGTGCAATGACCAATCGCTAACCCGTCTTCGCGGAGATGGCTTGGATCCGTAATCTCCGTCAGGACATGGTCGTCGAAGTTAGCAATGACGCGTCGAGGTGGGACTTCTGCGCTGGCGCGCTGCTTGATGGCGATGGCCTCATCCTGACCCGCCGCTCGGATCATCGCGGAAATGCCGGCACGACTCTTGAGGATGCCGGGACGAGCTTCCAGTGCGGCGCGAACAGCGGCGCAGTCGAGTCCCAGGTAGGCGCTGTAGTGGCCCTCTTGGGAGCGGCCTAGATGGTTGACGAGCTTAACGGCCAGGCTCGTCAGCTCCTCAGCATTGAGGGTACGATTGAGATCGCTGACAATGCGAACAAGCGCCAACACAGGAATGTAAGAGAAGGCTGGGCATCTTGGAAAGACGATGCTCGCGCCGATGGCGTGGGTACCATCAGCGGACAATCCATTCAGGATGTTTGTAACAGCATTTTTGCAGCGCTCATGGAGTTCTATGGACTCGCTCATGGGTGACCTCCGCTTACGAGAAGGCACCCCATGATCGCAGCGATTGCGGTTGGCTTGTGTTGAGACGGGCTATGCCGTCCTGACTTTTCCGGAACTGAGCCAACAGTTGCCGACGCGCACCATGCTTTCTTGCTCTCTTTTCAACGAGACGTGCTTGCGGACGCCCCGACCCTGGGCGGGCTGTTTCTTCGGAGCCGGCCGTCGCGGATGGCCTTGGCCCCGCCCCGAGGGGCCATCCGCAGGGGTCGGCGAACACCTACGCCCATCGGGCTGTTTCTTTGGTGAGGTCTGAGCGGCTGCCTGCTTAGCTTTCACAGGCCATGACCAGCCTGCGTTTTCGGCGCGGGAGAGAAATGCGCGGCGGCACCAAACCAAAGGGCCCCTGCCGGGCCCTGTGGTCGCGTTTTGGTTCTTGCGCTGAGACTACTCGCGACCTGCATCCTCGCGCGCAGCAGAGCGGCTCTTGCGAGTCCTCGCGGCTGTTTCAGCTGCATCATTTAGGCCAACAGTGTCCTGCATCTGCGTTTCCGACTTACCGGGGATGGGATAGCTCGTCGAACCGCGCAGCATGGCGTTCTTGTAGCGGTCCTGCGCCATCCAGGCGCTGAGACGCACAACGGGTGTGCCGTCACCGGGATTGTAGGCGCCCCAGTAGTCGGGACGCTTCTTCTCTGGTGCATCGCTCTTGAAGCGGTTGGGGAAGAGCACAAGCTGGCGCGGCGCAAGTTTCAGGTTGCCGATCGTGCCATCGACCGACGGCGCTGCACGCATCAACGCATTGACCTGATCGGCGGCTTCAGCGTCGAGCGCCAAAGCGCCGGCTTCACCGTTGAACATGGTCTTCACTTCACCCGTTTTGGGATCGGTGAACTCGTGTGCCCACAGCGTGAAGGGATGAACATCGGGCGCTTGTCGCCTGGTTGCTTGTCGCGGTTGATAAAGGCAACGAAGTTGCCGGTCGGTTGCTTATCCATGAGGCCTCCTTAGTTGTTGAAACTAAGGAGAGGCTGCTCCCCGGCCACGGTGATGTCCATACGACGTGCACACAGTTTGAGCGGGAAAATACATGGCACAAACTCATCAGCTAGGATGTCGCGTCATGCTCGGTTGGCACATCAGTGTTTATCGAACTCCTGCAGATGGGCTTCCGCCAGCAAGCACGGACACGCCCGCGCGCACGCGAATTGGCGTCTGGCAGACGGGTTTGGGAGGGCTCGATTGGATTGACGCGCTGGTCCAATCAGCGAAGGGGCGCCAGACCAGTGCCGGAGGCTACCCGAACAGCTATCTGATAGCGGCAAGCCATATCGTTCCTGTCATCCTCGAGGGGCCGCCCGAGGCGCGGAGCGTCTGGCTCTGCGAACCAGAGGCTGTCCTCAATGACAAGTGGGTTGGCAGAACGATGATCGACGAAGTCGCCGCCAAGCACTGCGCGACCGATGAGTTGCTGCTCGTCGAGGCATGGGACGAAAGCTAGAGCGTTCTCATACTGACCTCACAAAGTGCTGCGGCCCGCGCGAACGACCGAAGTCGACCGGCGGTGACCGCCCTGCTGGCGCGGTACAGGAGGGCGCAATCGCAAGCAGCGCGGATCAGCAGCTCCAGCCTAAACTTTTCAATTGCTGGAACCAAAGTCCCTCACGTTTTGTTGTTTCAGCACACGAAACCTCGAACCGGCAAGCAGGCCTCGCGCGCAATTGACTTTGCGCGCTCGGGTTGTCTTGCGCAAAGTTAGGAAATCTTTCATGCAAAAACCTCTTCTCGCGGCTATCGGGCTCGCAGGGCTCATATGCCTGCCGCTGCCCGCTAATGCAGCCACAGACGCCGAGTGCCAGAAATCCTTCGAGGCGGCCGACACGAACAACGACGGTGTCCTCACCGAGGCCGAAGGCCGACGCTACTTCGCGGCGATGCGCGTCGCCAACAAGCAGCTCAGCGGGGATCGCCTCGATAAGGCTGCCTTCATTGAGCACTGCAAGGCTGATGTGTTCGCTGCCTCGCAGGCTCAGCCTGCGGCCGGTGCGCCCCTTGAAGGTGCCAACAGCTTCACCGAAGGCCAGGCCAAAGATCGCGCTGAAGCAGCCGGCTTCACTGAGGTAACAGCCCTTCGCAAAGACGATAAGGGCATTTGGCGAGGGACTGCGAAGCGCGGCGCTTCGCAGGTGAACATTGCCGTCGATTTCAAAGGCAACGTCGTCGCACAGTAAGGAGAGTTTCAATGGCTGTTTACAGCAAGGTTTACGATAGCTACGCGCAGGCGGAGTCGGCCGTGCGTGATCTCGAGCAGGCGGGC
>LNEA01000013.1 GCA_001464855.1 Rhizobiales bacterium Ga0077530 | reverse complement strand
ACGCTGACGCGTGACGGCGGGGCGGACCAAGGCCTGACGACAAGCGAGTTCAATTTGCTCGAAGCGTTCGTCACGCGGCCGCATAGAGCGCTTTCCCGGGACGACATCATGGATCTGCTGAAGGGCCACGATTGGTCACCCCTCGATCGTTCGATCGACAATCTCGTGGCGCGGCTACGCAAGAAGATCGAGCACGATCCGGATCGTCCGTCTCTGATCAAGACCGTTCGCGGGGTCGGCTACATTTTTAGCAGCAACGTCAAACGCGTCGCGGCTTCAAAGGGGTGATCCCGGCCTTCCCCGACGCGGGCGAGAAACCTCGCCTGCGGGATATTTGCTATTGATCGATCTTCGGAATTTGGTGGAGCCGAGGAGGATCGAACTCCTGACCTCTGCAGTGCGATAAACTTTTCGCCATCCGTCAGCATTCGCCACTATTGCGCAGAATGTATATATTTCAATCTGTTAAAGCGACAGAAACCGTCAGTCAACGTCGTATTATTGCGGCAAAATGTTTGCTATGCGTTCGCTAGAAGGCGAACCATGCAGTGATTCTGCAATCCTTACAATAATCCGTACCCGGAATCGCGCCCTAGCAAACATTCTAGCAAACATTTGGGTTTGCCATGCCCACCGCCCGCCGCTCCCGGATCACCAAAAGTGCCGTTGACCGCATGGCCCTCGATGAGGTCTTGCGCGATACCGAGCTTAAAGGGTTCGGCGCGCGCAGGCAGATGGGCGGGCCGGTCTATTTCCTTCAGAAGCGCATCAACGGCCGCGTCCGCTGGTTGACCATCGGTGCGCACGGACAGCCATGGACAGCCGAGGCTGCGCGGAAGGAGGCGCTAAGGCTGCTAGGCTCCATAGCCGGCGGCAGCGATCCCGCGAAGCAGAAGCGCGATAGGCTCGACAATCCGACGCTTAATGAAGCCGCCAGGCTGTTCATGGAAGACCATGGCCCCAGGCTAAAGCCCACCACCCGAGACAAATACGAAATCCTGCTCCGCCTCTACCTTCAGCCGGCTTTCGGCACGCAGCGCGTTCTGGACATTCAGCGGCCGGACATCATTCGCTTCCATACCAAGCTCGCGAAGAAGGCTGGGACGGCTAACTATTGCGTCGCCATCCTTTCCAAGCTGATGAGCTGGGCGGAAGAACAAGGCTATCGCCCGAGGCAGAGCAACCCCTGCTTCTCGATCAAGAAGTTTCCCGAGACCAAGCGTCAACGCTATCTGACCCGTGAGGAGATCACCCGCCTGGGCGAGGTTTTGACGCGCGTTGGCAATGAAACGGCGGAAAGCCTCTATGTGGTCGCCGCTATCCGGCTGCTGTTGCTGACCGGTGCGCGCGTCGGAGAAATCCTTACCCTCCAGTGGGCGTTCGTTGATTTCGAGCGCGGGTTCTTGCGGCTCCCGGATTCGAAGACCGGGCCCAAGCACATAACGCTGAATACGGCCGCGCTGGATGTGCTGACCAACATTCCCCGCGTGAAGGGCAACCCCTTCGTCATTATCGGTCGCCTAGCTAAGTCGCGGCTTATCAACATCCAGAAACCCTGGCGGCGCATCCGAAAGGAAGCGGTTCTCGATGATGTGAGGCTCCATGACCTGCGTCACAGCTTTGCGAGTGTAGCGGCGGGCTCTGGTGGTTCTCTGCCCCTCATCGGTAAGCTTCTTGGCCACAACCACACGATGACGACGGCGCGCTATGCTCACCTTGCCGACGACCCAACGCGTGAGCTCAATCAGAAAGTCGGCAATACTATCGCCAATGCCTTGGGCGGCGACGTGCCGTCTGAGGCAAGCCGATTGGCAGCCGATGAAAGTAAGCTCAAGGCGTTGCGCAAGCTTCTTGCTGACGCGGAACGGTTGCGGAGAAGTTCAGCGCGTCGTTAAGCGCAGGTCAGGCATGGAAGTCTGCCGAGGCGGCCTGCGGCATTAAGCCGTCGGCATCCACAAGCAGCGGTAGGTTCATCTGTTGGGGGATGGTGGTGGGAACCTCTGGCACGACTGAGCGTTATCTCAGTACACCTACAAATCCGGGAGCCACACGCTCATGCAACACAATGTGCATCCTTTGGTGCGCGCGTTTCAGCTAGCCAAAAGCGGAACCTGCAAGACGATGACTGACCTTCGCGCCGCGCTGAAAAACGAGGGGCTTGCGAGCGATCACCTCGTGGGCCGTTCAATCTCTGCGCAGCTGAAGACGTTGATGGAGCGCCCGCACAATCAATGATGGTAAGATCGCTTCATCGCGTTGCCGATGGCTGTAAGCGCAGAATCGGCAATTTCCTCAATCTGCTCGCAGTACCAGTCGGAGATGGTCGACTCCGAGCCGTTTGCCGCACGCTCCTTGATGGCTTCGAGCGTGATTATGGTCTGCCCAAGCGCTTCACATAGGGCCGACACTTCGTCATTCGACCGCACACGCACACGTTCAGCGCCCACCGTATTCTCCTGCATCTTGATGACCCTCCGTCTTGTCCTGCCGGCAGTACCGCGAAGGCACGTCTACTGGCCTAACTGCGCATATGAGTAAAAGGTTCATGCTGGCGCGGTGGATTTCTGACGCAGGGGCCTATGCGGCTTGGCGCGTTTGATGGGGCGTGGCTGGCGTGCCCCACGATATGACGGCGCTACCGCCAGTATGGACGTTATGTCCCTGCCGCGCCCGTAGGCGCTGCGGCTTCTTCTATGATGTCCGGCGCGCGTTCTCCAGCTTCGGCAATTCCGAGAATGCGTTCAACGACGATCTTGCCGGCCTCGAGGAACTCCTTGGACCAGCGATAGTAGAGGTTCTGGGCGATGCCTTCCTTACGGCAGAGCTCGGCGATGCTGTCCTCGCCGCGCAGGCCATCGAGGACGATGCGGATCTTCTCCTCGGCCGAGAACTGCCGCCTGGTGGCTCGGCGGATGTCCCTGACCGTCTCCTCCGCGCTCTGCGGAGCCTGCTTGTCGCGCTGTCTCATCGTGTCGCTCCTCGAGGTGACGATGAGCCGAAAACCATCTCTTACGCAATCAGCTCAAATTGTCCGGCAGGTCCTGACGGGGAAAATAGCAAAAACACCCTCTCATCAACGCGGACCTGAACGGACCGACGAGCCCAAGAGCTCCGACACGAGCGGGTTCGGAAAGCGCCGACGCTGAGTAATGGCGAAGAACTGCTCGCGAATGTCTTTGAGGCGATAGCGCTCGACCAGTACGCCGGACTTGAGCTCGTCAACAACCACGACCGATGGCACAAGCGTTAAGCCGTGGCTTTCGCGCGCCATCAAGCGCAGCATCGCCATGTCGTCGACCTCGGCGAGAATGTTAGGACGGACACCGGCGCGCCCAAGCAGCGCATCGAATGCTGACCGCACCGCGCTGCCGCGGCCGGGCAACACAAGGGGCGCACTCGCCAGATCCTCAGGGTATCTGAAGCGGCCTTTCGGCTTGGGCGGGCGGCCGACGAGGCTGACGGGCTGTTCGGCGACGAGCGTGCTGTCGAACGCCGTCTCAGCGTCAGGAGGCGCGGGATGATTGGCCAGAACCATGTCGAGCTTGTGGGCGTCGAGCTGCTCGAGAAGGTCCGTGACAATTCCTGACCGCAAGACGAGCTCTACCCCGCTGCGGTCGACAAGAGTCCGCAGGAACCCGATTTGGAAATTGCGCGACAGTGTGGCCGCGGCACCGATCCGCAACATCTGCCGCCCGGGTTGCAGGCCCGACAAGGCCTCGATTAGTTCGTGGCCTGAGCGGAACACCGTGCTTGCGTAATCGAGCGCGATGCGTCCCGCCTCGTTCAAAACAAGGCTTTTGCCCCGACGCTCGAAGAGTTGCTGGCCGACTTGGCCTTCGAGCGCCTTGAGCTGCACGGACAGCGACGAGGGTGAGACATTGAGCCGCTCGGCAGCCCGGCTCATGCTTCCTTCGCTGGCAATGACCCAGAAATAGCGCAGGTGGTGGTAATTGAGATGAGGCACGAGACTATTATATATTATCAAACGATTTGCTTCAATAATTGAATTTTTCACAAATCACACGCTCCGGTAGATTTGACAGGACTACACCGGAGAGAAAAATGCTTATTACGATTGCCGCCTTACTGACCCCGCTCGCCCTCTGTCTCGTCGCGGCGTCCCCGACCTTTCTCGGCCAGAGTGCCCGCTCATTTGCGACGCGCGCGATCGCGGGAGCGACCGCCAGCTTTGCCCTGGCGCTGCTCATGGCCGGCGGCGTAGGCATTTGGGGCCCGGCCAGATCCCCGCTGGTCGGCTACGGTGGCATCGGCATGTCAATCCATGTCGATGCGCTCTCCTCCATCATGCTGGTGCTGGTAAGCTTTGTCGGTCTCGCTGTCATCCGCTACAGCCGCAATTATCTCGACGGTGATCCTGGGCATCGCCGCTTTACACGGCTACTGCTCCTCGCGCTCGCCTCGGTCGAGGCGCTGATCATCTCCGGCAACTTGGCGCTCCTTATCCTCGCCTTTGTCGCAACGAGCCTCGCGCTCAACAAGCTTCTTTTGTTCTACAGCGAGCGCCCGGCAGCGAAACGTGCAGCAGCGAAGAAATTCGTGACGAGTAGGCTTAGTGATCTCTGCCTCGTCATTGCGTCAGGCCTGCTTTATGCGCACTTCGGCACCCTTGAGATCCCTGACCTCATCACCGCTGCAAGAGATAACGGCGCGGCCTATGCGTCGTGGTCTCTCACGCTTGCCGCCTTGCTGATCGTCACGACGGCCATGCTGAAGTCAGCGCAGCTTCCCTTGCACGGCTGGCTGCTCGAAGTGATGGAGACGCCGACACCGGTCTCCGCTCTTCTCCATGCCGGAATTATCAACGCCGGCGGCTTCCTCGTACTGCGGCTCGCCGACGTGCTGCTCCTCGCGACGCCCGCACTCGAGGTCCTGGCCGTGATCGGCGGCGCCACGGCGCTGATCGCTTCGCTCGTCATGCTGACGCAAAATGCGATCAAGGTTCAGCTTGCCTGGTCGACCATCGCCCAGATGGGCTTCATGCTGCTGCAGTGCGGCCTGGGTGCGTTCTCGTCGGCCCTCCTGCATATCGTCGCGCACTCGCTCTACAAGGCGCACGCGTTCCTGTCTTCGGGCAGCATCATGGATCTCGCACGCGCGTCGTGGACGCCAAGCCCGGGCGGACAGCCGCATCCGGCGCGTCTCGTGGTGTCGCTCGCGGCCGTGGTCGGCCTGACCCTAGCCGTCGGGTGGGTGTTCGGCATCACACCGCGCAGCAACCTGGCCCAGATCGCACTCGGCTGTGTGCTTCTCATGGGCCTCGTCCATCTGGTTGCCAATGCCATCGACGAGCGTCCGAATACCTTCGTCATTTCGCGTGCCGCGCTTCTCGCCGCCGCCGTCGCAGGCATCTATTTCGTCCTTCAGGCGGTCATGGAGGTGATCGTAGCAAAGAGCGTGCCCCTCGGACGCATGGCCGATGGAGCGGTCGAGTTGGCGATTGCAGCACTTGTCGTCGTCTCGTTCGGCGCGGTGACAGTATTCCAGAACCAAATGATGCGGCAGGCCGATGCGCCGTTCTGGATCGCCGCCTACGTACACTTGAAGAACGGCCTCTATCTTAACACGCTCTCGAACCGGCTCGTGCTCGCCTTCTGGCCAAGCAGCCCTAACCCGCTCGCGCCTGAACTCCAAAAAAGAAGGACCGCCCCATGTCCCTGACAGCCCTGGCCCACGCCCCGTCGACCGAGCCTGCAATGCTCAAGCCCAATGCTGAGCTGAAAGCGGCGATCGCCGCCGCCTGCAAGCGGATCGCGCCGCTTTGGCCGCTCAAGCATTTCGTAGCCGTCAATCCATTCCTGGGGTTTACGAGCCAGACCTTTGCCGCGACCTGCTCCACGCTCAATCGTGTCGCGCGTGTCCACATGCTGATGCCGCGCGGATATTATGCAAAGGCGATCGCCGATGGCTTCATCGACGACGATGCTCTCTGTGCCGCTCTGCAGGTCCATCCGCTCGAAGGGATTGATGTGATTGGGCTCAAAGATGCCGCCAGATCAGAGCTACGCCAGGATCCAACGCCTCCCGCCGTCGTGGCAACCGTCGCCGAGGTGCTCGACCGCTGCGCCGGCGGCGACCGCCACGTCTCTCTCGTGGCCTTTATGATCGAGGAGATCTCGAGTTTCTGTGCCGCGTATTTTGACGACGGACAAGCGAGCTGGCCATTGCCAGTCCGAAAGCTCAGACCCTACGCAGCCTGGCGTACGCTCGCGATCCACGATCGCAATCCGGAAGCGATGGGGATCGTAGGTTTCAGGTCTTGCGTACGTCAGCTGCCGGACGATCCCATTGCTGCCGTCGGCGCGATATTGGATGGCCTCCGCATACCCAGACGCGCGCACGAGGACTATCTGTTCCGGGCGCTCTTCGACATCGGCGGTTGGGCGGCCTACGCGCGCTACATCGGCTGGAACGCTGAACTCGACGGTGGTAGCGACGACACCCTTGTCCAGCTTCTTGCCATTCGCCTTGCCTGGGGCTGGGCGCTCTTCAACGCCCGCCGTGACGAGGAATTCCGCACGGCCTGGGCCATCGCCATGGTCGACGCCGCGCGTAAGCCCGAGGATTATCGGCTCGAGCATACGCGCGACCTCGCGATCGATCTGGTGCTGCAGGAGGCCTACGACATTGCCTATCGCAAGCGACTGGTCGCCAGACTCAAGGGTTACAGACGCGTAGCACGTATCGAGCGCCTTCCGGTACGGCCCCCGGTGCAAGCTGCTTTCTGCATCGATGTCCGCTCGGAGATCTTCCGGCGCGCGCTCGAAACCGCCTACCCGGAGGCAGAGACCGTCGGTTTCGCCGGCTTCTTCGGCTTCCCGATCGAATACGTCCCAATTGGACACAGCCACGGCGGTGCGCAGTGCCCGGTCCTGCTCAAGCCGAGCTTCGTGGTGTGCGAGGCGGTGACCGCCGCCGACGAGACAGAGGAATCGGAAGTTCTAGGGTTGCGCCTCCTGCGCCGCCGCTCGGCGAAGGCGTGGAAGTCATTCAAGGCGTCAGCCGTCTCCTCGTTCGCTTACGTTGAGACGGCCGGCCTGAGCTACGCTGCGAAGATCGCCACGGACAGTCTGGGGGCTACGCGACCCGTGCCGGCGCCCAGTGTCGACGGACTCGACGGCGATGTGGCCCGGCGCGTCGGGCCGCGTCTCGATGCGCGCACGATTGCGGGGCGGGCGACCGGCTTCTCATCCGAACAAAAACTCGCGATGGCGGAAGCCGTACTCAAGGCTATGTCGATGACAGGCCCGTTCGCGCGCCTCGTGCTGCTCGCCGGCCACGGCAGCACGACCGTCAACAACCCCCACGCTTCGGGACTCGATTGCGGCGCCTGCGGAGGACACACCGGCGAGGCTAATGCCAGGGTTGCCGCCGCGATCCTCAACGACGCGCATGTCCGCTCCGGGCTTGCCGGAAAGGGCATCGCGATTCCCGAAGACTGCTGGTTCTTGGGCGCCCTTCACGACACGACCACCGACGAGGTGAGGATCTTCGACGAAGTGGAGGTCCCGGCCGACCTCACCGACGACCTTGCGCGCCTCAAGCAGCGCCTGGCGAAAGCGGCGACGCTCGCGCGGCTCGAGCGCAGCGCTTTGCTCGGACTCGGGCAGAGCCAGGACAAGGACGCGGACGTGATCGCGCGCAGCCGCGATTGGTCACAAGTACGGCCCGAATGGGGTCTTGCCGGCAACGCCGCCTTCATCGCTGCGCCCCGTGCCTTGACGCGGGGCCTGGACCTCGGGGGTCGAGCGTTCCTCCACAACTACGATCACACCAAGGATGAGGTCAAAGGAGTGCTCGAGCTCATCATGACCGCACCCATGGTGGTCGCGAGCTGGATCAATCTCCAGTACTACGGCTCGACCGTGAACAATTCCGTGTTCGGCAGCGGCAACAAGGTCCTTCACAACGTCGTCGGTCAGCTCGGTGTGCTCGAAGGCAATGCCGGAGACCTGCGTGTGGGGCTCCCCTGGCAGTCGGTCCACGACGGCACCCGCTTTGTGCACGAGCCGGTCCGGCTCAACGTATTCATTGCGGCACCCGAAGGCGCCATCGACGCCGTGCTCGCCAAACACGCGAGCGTCCGCGATCTCGTGACTAACGGCTGGGTGTTCCTGCACGCGATTGGCGACGATGGCAGCAGCATCCGCCGCTGTGTCGCGCAGGGATACTGGAAAGAGAGCTGACATGGGCGCCACACGCCTTGCCGCACATCCCTATCGGGGCCTGTGGGCAGCCATCGCCACCATGCACGGCAAGGAGCGGGCGATTGCGCCGGTCCTTTGCCGGTGGTTCAACATAACGGTCACGACCGCGCCAGGGATCGACACCGATGCGCTTGGCACCTTCACCGGCGAGACCGCACGACAGGGCTCAATGGTCGACGCCGCGCGCGCGAAGGCGCGGATCGCCATCGAGCGGACAGGGGCCGCTCTCGGCATCGGCAGCGAGGGTGCGTTTGGACCTCACCCCTACGTTCCGTTCCTGGCATCCGGCCAGGAAGTACTGCTATTGCTTGAAGCGAAAACAGGACACGAAATCATCGTGCACCGGACCACACCAACCAACTTCGCCCACGTCGTATTGTCGGCTTCCGACGATCCGTCATCGTTCCTCGACGGCGTTAGGTTTCCCGAGCACGCAGTGATCGTGCGGCCGGAAGATACGGGCGACATGTCCGCACTGGCCAAAGGCTTGAGGAACATGGAGGCCGTGCACGCTGCGATTAGTGAAGTCGCTCAACGATCTTCTACGGGCAAGGTGATGCTGCAGACCGATATGCGCGCGCATCTCAATCCGACACGGATGGCCTCGATCGGTCGAACCGCAAAGTTGCTCGCCGTGCGGACCGCCAGATGCTGCCCATCGTGCAAAGCTCCAGGCTTCGGCATTACCGACGTTGCACGAGGTCTTCCCTGCGCCGACTGCGGTCTCCCCACCGACCTCGTCCGAGCCGAGATTCACGGCTGCAGGGCGTGCGATCAAACGATGCACCGGTTCAAACGTTCGGATCTGGCGCGAGCGGAGGCTCGCTGGTGCCAGTATTGCAATCCCTAATGTATTCGAGAGACAGACCTTACTCAGCTCAGCGCAGGCAATGCTCCACGTCTGAAAGGTGCCAAGCCTAACCGGTCCTCTGCTCTCCCTGACTTTCCGCTATCCCAACACATAGCCGACAAACAGAGCGTATCGAAATATGGTGTAGACCACGCTGTTAGCGGTTTGGTTGGTTTCTGCCCACGCCACACCGTTGGGCTAGGCCACCTGCGCCTTGCGACCGCCGTCGGCGTCCACAAGCAGCGGAAGATCCATCTGCTGGGCATCAAGGCCGTGTTCGTAATGGTAGCGATGGCTCTTGTGCCTACCGTCGCCACGCACTTCGACGCGCCAGGATCTGAGTCCCTTTGCCTTCACCATATCATCGAAGGCCTTCCTACATTTGCTTCGGAAATCCCGCCGCGTCTTGGCATCTTCGTGCGGGCCCCACAGGTCACGGCCGACGAGTTCCGCGAGCCGTTCCTCGTCCACCCAGTTGTGCTTATGGAAGCTGTCGACGTACGGCCAGAAGGATTTGGCGTAATCGGATCCGAGCGCAAACTGCACGTCGGCATTCAGGCTGACAAGCTTCGCCGACATGACCATGTTGGCGCTCCACTCACCGAAGAACACGGTGACCTTGTCGTCCAACCCGAGGCCTCCCCACTCGACGTCATGGAGCATGTTGCCCATGCGGCCCTTGGCCTTGGGTAGTTTTCCCTGGCGGTATTGCTCCAGCAGTTTGGCCTCGTCACCCTCGTAGATGGTGACCACCACCTTCTTGATATCCTCGAAGGTGAAGTGCAGAGCCGCGATGTTGTTGGCGTGCTGGGTAAGCCCCATGCATTTGAGCAGCTCGCGCCAGCTGGTCTCGACCTTGAGATAGCGGGTAAATCCTACTGGCGACTCGCCGTCCGGCAGAACCACCTGCTTGTGCCCAAGCCGGAACACCGCATAGAGCGCGTCGCGGTGCTGGCTTCCGAGTTCCCGACCGCTCACCCGCACGACGGAGTGACCGCGAACCACATAAAGCCGCTCGAACGAGGAATCGGTAATAAGACCGCGCCGCTTGGGCGCGAAGGCGCTGGTCCGCACCAACCGTGCCGGCACCTTGGCTGGACGGTTGCGGCCGCGACGGCGCCCAACACGATCGAGCCGCTTCTTCTCGGCATCCGATAGTTCGATGGGCGAAACGCTACTTTTCATTCCCCATCAGTGAAACGCATGACGGGAACAGCGGCAACAGTTTTGGGAGCGGTCGCCACATTTTTGGGCACCCTTATGCGCCAATCCCGCAACGCTGATGCCCTGCCAGGGTCGCCGCGACGATTAAGTTTTATTGGAGCAGCGGCATCATTTTTGGGAACAGCCGCCACATATTGAGGAACAATCGGCACAGTATCCGGAACAACGAGCACAGAAGTTATGCCGGACCGCTGAGCTTTGATTGGGCTAACTGGCTGAATAATATGAGGCTGGTATTGCCGAGCCCTGCACGCCGGCTTCATAAATGGAGCGGATGGTTCGCGCCGCCCGCCGCTAGGTCATTGATTTATTTCGTGTCGGGCTGGAAATATGTGGTCTCGCTTCCGTTTTCAAGCGTTGGCTGGGGATAGTTTACGCCACTTTGGAAGCGAGAGCACAGATACGGGAGGCGCAGCGACAGGTTCAGGAAACGAAAGCACAAAAACGGGAATTGCCACTTCGCAATCAGGAAATGGCGACGCATTTTCAGGAAGCCACGTCACACAGATTCCAAATCCACCCGAATATTCAAAAACCTACAGGGCCTTAGAGATAGGTAGAGACTATAAGAGACTAATAAAGATACTAAGAGACCGCGTTTCAGCGCAAGCCATGTGGATAAAACTGTAGATATTCCATCAAACGTATCGCGATAAGCATTCCAGACACAACGAATAGCTGGCTTTAAGAGGTCATACGTGTGATTTCGAGCAGCCTGCCGTCGCAATAAGTGGTTCCAGGTCGGTTTAATGATCCCCAAACCGACGGACAGGCTTCGCAGGCTTGGCCTTCGGCCAGGTCTTTGTTTTAAAGTATTTGAGGGATTGCAACATTCTGACCGAGAAGACAGTTGGTTCGCCAAATCTGTGGCCGCTGTTCCCGATTTCCAAAGCGTTCTTCGCAGCGAGCTTAGACAGAAGATCTAGCGCCCGTATTCGCTCGTCGACCCAAACTGGAATCGGTCAATCCACGCGACGACGTCCGCTTCCCGATAGAGCACTCTCGCCCGCTTGCCAGGGCCAGCCTTCAGATAGCGAGGGCCGGTGCCGTCCACCCGCATGCGCTCCAAGGTACGGCGAGACAAACGCAGCATCCCCGCCACCTCGATGGTGGTGAGAAACAGCAGTCCTGAATGTCCCAGAGCTCCCCCGCTCACGTCCCGTTCCCATCCATCAATGCGCCCCAGAATCCTAGCATGACATTGCGCAGGGGTTGATGGTTTGTTGTGGGCTCACGAACGCCTGGTTGGTATCGCGCCCACCTGCCTTTCTGGGCGTTTCCCGAGGTGCACCATTGACCGTCGCCGGCTCGACGCAAGGCCGGCTGCAGCCAGGGTCCCTGCCCTAGCTTCGCCGCCGCACGCGGTTGAAAGCCTTGACGTCAGAGCCTCGAGATCGCCGGTCCGACGTGGCACCACGGGCCGCGAAAGGCGTGGTCCGAATAACCAACGAAAGAAACGACCATGAGCCAGAACCAAAAACCAACCGCACCCGCCTACGCAGCGTATGCCGTGCAAGACGGGCGCAAGGGCCAGAAGGCTTACTGGACTCGGATCGGGCGTCTCTTCGACCACGACGACGGCAAGGGTTTCGACCTCGTGCTGAACGCCCTGCCGGTCGATGCACGCATCGTCATCCGCCGCGAGGAGCCGCGCGAACAAGCCGAGTAACCGGCTTGGATCTTTCCGGCCACCTCCGCGTGGCCGGTTTGGTCTGTCAATCGCGAAGAAAAGGTAGGCGTCGCATGTAGGTTTCCTCTTCAAGCGCCCTAATGCGTGCGCTTGTCTCGGGATGTGTCTTGTACACAGCCCGCCACGGCCCACGAAACATGAAGCGCGCGTGGATCCGCTCTTGTCGGGAGACGGAGGGCATCGACTCCAGTGAGCGCAACGCGCCAATCATCGCCTCCTTGCTGGTGAGCGCGGCGCCAATAGCGTCAGCCCAAAACTCGCGCCGGCGCGAGAACGCTAGGATATAAAATTCCGCCGCCCAGCAGATAACGTGCCGCATGAAGTGCTTGAAGCCCGCAAAAACAGCATAAAATACGGTCGCGTTTTGAAAAGTACGCATCAGCATCATACGGCGCATGTCACCGCTGACGACATGGCCGAGTTCGTGGCCAATGATCGCCTCGACTTGTGACATCGGCAGCTTGTCGAGGAATGGCCGGCCAATCGCAACGACAGCATCACTTGTGCTGGTACCCATGGCAAACGCGTTGGCGTAGGGGATCACGCCAACTTTCGGCATCGGCAGATCGAGACTGCGGGCGAGGCGTTCGGTAGCTTTAGCCAACCTGCTGTCGCTATCTGCTTTCTGAAATTCCAACATGGTGAGGGTGCTGAACCGGGCCGCGCCCATCCCGCCGAAACCCCACAACGTAGCCCAGAGCGGGACTGTCATTGCGCTCACGTAAATGGTTCCGAATATCATGAAGCCAACGCCTACCGGTGTGGAGATGAGTGCTCCCCACAGCAAAGAGATCCAGCTGAAGCCCACCAATGCCAGCCACGTGCCTAAGACGGAACCCCGCAATGCCCGACCATTGAGTACCGGCGCTTGAGCCCTAGATGGGGCTGGGCTGCACGGTGCAGGTGATGTCGAGGAGGCCGGATTGTTTTGGGAAGCCGAAGATTGACGGCGAGTGGCTGCAATTTTGTCCGCTGCAACGCGCGCGGCCAAGGCGGCGCGGTCCGCCGCCATTGCCCACCGTCGAGACTTGAGCTTCCATCGAATCTTTTCCCGAAAACCATCGTATAGGTCGGCCGCGAACATCCAACCTATCACCCAGGTCCTGTAGTGCTCGCGAAGCTTGAGTTTCCAGGCATTCTCCGTCGGAACTACCTGTTGTTCAGGCTCGGCCTCAGTTGGCCATTCGCTGCTCAAGCCCGCAATGACTAATACAATGCGTTCGAAGGGCCGATCCGCTTTGGCGAGACACCAAATCGCGTGCCAAACCATAGCGCGATAGACGTACGGCGCGACCAAATCGATGTGGGCTACGCTGCACCAACCGTCGCCGTTGTCCGCGATCGGGTCGTAGGTGTCGCGATAGTGATGCTTCGCCGCGAGGTCCGGCAGCTCCGCCATCGTATCGGTGAGGAGAGCTTGCATCCGCGGATGCAGCGCTTCTATTTGCAAGGCTTCATGAACGTCGAGATGCTCTCCTATCCAGGCCTCGAGCCCTTCCCACCCCTCGTCACCAAGACGTGGCCGAAGTTCCAATTCGGCGGCATCCTTCTGCGTTTGACCGGCGGCGCGCATCAAGACTGCAAGTGACGCCAGCGAGATGTCGTTCGGTATTGATTGTGCGGGCTCGTGGATTGTTTTCGCGGTCGCCACCATATCTATCCAGCCCTCCGCTCTCTTGGGTTGATTTCACGCCCGCCCGCGCTGCCTGGCGGCGGCACGGTACGCTCGATGACCTCGCGCCAGTGTCGTCGTCGCGCTTTGATCGGGAAGCCGCCGGCCTGCTTCGACAAAATGACGGTGTTGGCGGGATGGGTCTCGCCGGGCGCACGATACGAAAGGTAGGTGCCGACCTCGAAAGGCGTCATGAGCGGTTTGGGCACCAGGCGAACCGGCTCATTGATGTTGATCGATTGCCCGACGTTGCGGCCGTGGCCCTGGCCACCGACCTGCACCGGCGCGTAGTTGGCGCTGTCGTTGACGCCGATCGAATGGGACCAAGTGACGTCCGGATCCCGGTAGGCAAAGGTACCCGTACCGAGGCACTCGGTGATGTGTCGGGTGGTGCGCTGGTCCTGGGTGGCGCCGAAGTAAATCTGGTGGTCGGTCTGCGACAGGAACACGTTGGCCCAGCGGCCATAGACGCCCTCGAGCTGGGCGACGTCCTGGACGAAGAACCAGAACCAGGCGCCGGATGAGCGCATCTGCGCCACCGCGTCACGCATGAATGGCATGTCGCGCAGCGCCGGGAACTCGTCGAGGATGAACAGGACTGAGGCCCTCTCGGCCTCCGCCTGCTCCTCGAGCGCACTGAAGGCGCAGCCGATCATAGCCCTGAGATACCGGAAGCTGGTATGCGTCTCTTTGAGCGGTACGGTGAGGTAGACGGTGGTGGGCTCAGTCGCGAGGTCGGCAAAGCGGAAGTCGCTTGCGGACGACACCTCACCAAATCCCGGGTGGCCGTCGAAGAAGGCGAGATTGGAATTGATTTCGGACAGGAACGACGACAGCAGCTTCTGCTCCCGGCCGAGGAACGAGCGACCCTGGCGGCGAACCAGTTCACTAAGGCCACGCTCGGCATAGAGCCGCAGCAGATCCTCGAAGTAGGCGGGGACGGTTTTATCGCGTTCCTTTCGGTCACCGAGGATGGGGAGACTGCAGTTGCGCCGAACCTCTGTGAGGGTGGCGCTTTCCGGATCCCGAACCACCTCTGCCAGCTCCACCGCGCCCAGGATCAGAAGCGTGAGGAGGTTGATCGCCTCGTTTTCGAAAAACGCCGATTCCGAAGCCCCCTTGTCGCCCTGACGGACGACCAGCATTTCGGCAAGCTGGCGGGCCCGGGCCGGCCGCTCACGCGGGTTGCCCAGTTCCGAGAGGGGATTGTAGCGTTGGCTCGGGGCATCGGTCGCAGACGCAAAAGGTGCCAGCCGGAACACGGGGCCAAACCGTTGCCGCTGCGCGGCGGTGAGGCGGTACAACTCGCCCTTGGGGTCGATGACGACGACCGACCCACGGTAGGTGTGCAGGTTGGCCACGATCTGTGTGGCGCTCTTGCCCTGGCCGGTGCCGGCGACGGTGAGAAGATGCCCGGGGTACCGAGCCACCAAAGGCACGCCGGGCTCCGTCGGCAGGTCGTCGAAGTAACCCATCGTAAGGCCGTCGGTGCCTGTGATGGGGGTCAGAGCGTTCCCGTCGAGGAGGCTTGCCGCGTCCTCCGCCGTCGCCCACCGAGCGCTGCCGTGGATGGGTGGCGGGGCCGCGAGTTTGCTGGCCTGGGCCTCAGCAACCTCCTGAGCCTTGCGACCGACCGCGCTTTGCGGTGCCGGAAGTCCCGTCTGCAACGTGTGGTCGATCTCGCGGGTGGTGTGCTGGCGCGCCCGACGACGCCGTCCGGAGCTCGCAATCCAAATGAATAGCCCGAGGAACAGTCCGACCAAGGCAAGAAACGGCATGGGATCTCCAACGAATTGGTCGCAAAATGGAGAGCGAACGCCACTGACCGCGCTGGCGGGGGAGGGCCTGTTGGGCCTCTTTCTCCCCCGGACCCCCTCTGGCCGTCCGTCACCCCATCAGAGGGGGTTTGTCCGGCCGCCCGACTGACGCGAGGGGCTTCTGCAACTTGAATCCTTTGCCCCGCCCGCGCCGGTCGCCACGCTGCGCTAAAGCTCCCTCGGCGCGACCCGGGGCCTTGCCAATCCGCACACTTCGTATACACTGCGTCAGTGGGCGAGAGCGCACTTATGGGTTTGGGGCATTAGCCCGCAAACCCGTGCGCACACCGGGAGCGTCGGGCGAAAAGCGACAGGGAACGCGGGATGACGCGGGAAATCGAGCCGGTACGAATCGAAATTACCGAAGATTCTAGTGCGGGTATGCACGTTCGTCTGCATAATAATGGTCGCTTCCCTGACGTTCTTTCAGGCATACCGCGGAACGTCGTTCTCAGGGCGGAGCCGTGGATGTGGAACTCCTACGAGCGCCGGGTGATGAAGGCAGCTCGGACGATGAGCTGGCAAAGCCGGCGGCTGGTGCGCAACATCCTGCTCGCCGAACGGGCGCGGGCACTGATCGAGAAGAGCCAGCAACCCAAACGTGCAGGATGGCTGGCCCGGAGCCGCGCCGCCGCGCGACAGCTGGAGGCAACCCGTAAGCGCCTCGCCGGGATGATGCCCACCCACGCCCGAACCATGAAGGTCCGGGAACAGGGTCATGAGCCGCGCGCTGTGACCGCACGGGCAGGCACATCACGTCCATCGCCCCTACCCTCGGGCCCGTCCAGAGCAACCCAGGTAGAGACGCATCAACCGGCCAGCCCCCGTGGGGGCGGGGAAGCCAATGAGCGGTTGGCTCCGCAGCCCGAGCGCGCGCTCATAAAGGACATCATGGCGGGGACCCGATCTGTGCCTGAACGGCCGCACCTGTCCGCCCCGGAGCAAGGCCACCTCCTCCTGCGCGATCCGGAAGCGCGGCTCCAGGGGGGCCCTTTGGTCTCGGCCAAGCCTGGGCAGGAGCTGTCGCTGGTCGAGCGGATGCTGGCCGGCACGGCCCTCGACGCGGTGCGCGCGATCCCGACGGAAATGACCCGGGCGCTCGAGCCGGATCGCAATGGCTCCTCGGACCGGTCCCGTTAATGCCATGGCCATCTACAGCCTGCGTCTCACCCCCATCGGCAAGACTACCCAGAAGCGCCCCTACACCGCGGCAGCGCACATCCGTTACATTACGCGGCCCGGCGCCGCGACCCACGTGATGGCCGAACGGATGCCGGACAACAAAGGCCGTGCCCAGCGGTGGCTGAGGGCGGCTGAAAAGGCTGACCGCACAAACGCGCGGGTGGCCGACAAACTGGTGATCGCGCTCCCCCGTGAGCTCACGCTCGACCAGAACATCGCGCTCGTGAGGGCATTCGCCGACCGTCTCACCAAGGGCCGCGCGTCCTGGTTTGCCGCCCTCCACACCCGGGGCAAGGACCGCCAGAACCCCCATGTCCATCTGCTGGTGCGGGACCGGGATATTGAGACCGGCCAGCGCGTGGTGATGTTCTCGGCCGGCCTCAAGGAAGTGAACCAGCGGGCCGCGAAGGGACAGTCGGCGCCTACCACACTCCATCAAATCCGCGAGCTCTGGGAGCACGATGCCAACGCGGCGCTGGACGCGGCAGGAAGTCGGGAGCGCGTCGACCGTCGCCGGCTGGCAGCTCAAGGCCTTGGACGGTCCCCCCAGGTCCACGAAGGACCCAACATCCGCGCCATGCACAGCCGGGGGTATCGGCCGAGGTCCGTCGATCGTGTGGTCCGCAACCGGCCCGGGCGCCGGCGGGGTGCGCCGGTTCAGCGGACCGTGCGCTACGCAACCATCGATCGGGGGCTGACCCGCGTCGAATACAATGAGGTGCTGCGGCGTGAGGCCCGCGCCGGCGGAATGGGTGAGCAGGCACGGTCGAGGTCGGCAGTGGTCGCCGTACCCATGTCGCTGGTCGAGACCATCATGCAACGGGAGCGCGACGTGCTGCCCGCCGTGTCGCGTCTCATGCCAGAACTTGTTCCGCGTGTGCTTGCTGATCGCGACGACCCGTTACGGGCACTCTCGACGCTGCCCGAGCTGCGTGGCCTTGTGACGCCCGAACCGCCCGCGTATGATTTGGCCATGAACGAACAGCTCGAGCCGTTGGACCAGGAGATCGCCACCCTTCGCAGCAGGTTTGGCGATGCGCGGGTGATGCTCGTCGACGGCTTACGCTCGGCGTTCCGTGATCCCGAGGCGGTGGTCGATACGCTGCTCAGTCACGCCGATGAGTTCGGGCCCGAACACGCCGCCGAGCGCTTCGTCGCCCGGCCGGATCTGTTTGGCGAGCTATTGCCATCGTCAAAGTCGTTGGGGCTGGATGCTCCCGATCTGTCGACCGCACTCGAGAGCTTGGTCGACCGTCACGATGATCTTGATCGCGTGACTCAGCAGCGTGATGCAGCCCTTGGACGGGTTGGCACCGTCGGACAGACCTTCCACATCCAGGGCGAGGCGTTCACGCTTGAGGCCGATCTGCGATCGTTGGTGAGTGCTGATCGGGCGACCGTCGTGCCGCTCTTGGAGCAGGAACGCGAACAATCGTTGGCTGAGCGTTTAGTACAAGAGCAGCCCCCGCCGCAGGAGCCTTCAAGGTCAGAACGAGACCGCAAGACTCCCGAGCGTGGGCGGTAGACGGTCTCCAACCGATTGTGGAACGTCTCACGTTGACGGTCATCGCTTCCCAGCTGTACCGTAAAACTAAGCCTGCGCGATGGTTCTTGTCGTGGCAAGTGACGTGGCGCTTTTTGCAGCTCTGCCACACCCCCTCACCGCGATTGCTGCGGCGACCGAGGTTGCTGACGCTTCGCGCGTCACTGGACTTGGCGCGGTCGCTGGACGCCTTACGATTCAGTCATGATCGTGACCCACACCCGCAATGCCGAAGGTCAATGCCGTGTCTATCTGGGCGGCAAGGGCAGCCTTGAGTGCTGGATCGAGCCCAAGGCGGACGGTCGAGGTTGGTCGTTTCATATCGATAGCGCGGTGACAGGTAACGTGCTCACAGCAGACGATGAGCGGGCGTGGGCCGTACATATGCTGTTCGCCTTGGCGCGGATGCTGGAGAGGCCGCCAGGAGAACTTGCCGATGTACCGTTCGAGTGCATCGCCGCCCTGCACAGCCAGGATCCCTATGCGAACCGCCGGGTGGCGGCGCCGCGGCGGCGGGTTATCGAGAATGGCTACATGGCGACCGTGCCCTGCTCGACGCGGCCGGCATCGACCTCAGGTAAGGACGGCCAATTTACGCGCAGGCAGTATCGTTAGGCGCGTCATTTCTGTCTGTTAGGCTGATTTGACTGCCGTATTTCTGGGCTTGCCGAGCCTTTTCCTTTTGCCAAGAAGCGCGAATAACCGCATCCTCAAGCGAGGGAAAGCACACGATATGGCGAGCGCAGATCAACTCAGAGCCTTGTTGAAGGCTTACGCCAAGGGCGACGAAGGGCAATTCCAGTCCGTCGCCATGCAGATCGCCGCCAACGAAGCCCGTGCCGGCCACGGCAAGCTTGCCAAGGAACTGCGCGACCTGGTCGACGCAGCCAAGGTCCGCGTGCCCCAACCCGGGCCCACACCCATTCCGTTGGCCAAGCCGCGCGGCGAAGTCGCGGACCTGCTGACGGTGTCCTATCCCAACGTGCGGCTAGCCGACATGGTCCTTGCGCAAGATACCCGTAAAACCCTTGATCGGGTGCTGCGGGAACACAAGGCCATCCGCGAAATCCGCAGTCATGGCCTGGCGCCGCGCAAGAAGCTTTTGCTGCTCGGGCCGCCTGGGACTGGGAAAACGCTCACGGCTTCCGCGATCGCGGGTGAGCTGGGATTGCCACTGTTCGTGGTCCGGTTTGATCGTTTGATCACCCGTTTCATGGGCGAGACGGCGGCCAAGCTACGCCTAGTCTTCGATGCGATCGCTCAAACGCGTGCGGTCTATTTGTTCGACGAGTTCGATAGTATCGGCTCCGAGCGCGGTCTTTCGAACGACGTCGGTGAGATCCGGCGCGTGGTCAACAGTTTCCTGCAGATGGTCGAGCAGGACGCCTCCGACAGCCTGATAATTGCGGCCACCAATCACGCCAATATGCTCGATAGAGCCCTGTTCAGGCGCTTCGACGACATCATCCACTACGACCTTCCGAACACACAGGAGATCGCAGCGGCACTCAAGTCCAAGCTCGCCGGTTTCAAATCGGGGCGGATGCCCTGGATGGCGCTCGCGAAGACCGCATCGGGACTGAGCTATGGCGATATCACCCGCGCCGTCGAGGATGCCGTCAAACACGCGCTCATCGAGCGACGTGCTGTCGTGAAGGATGACCTCGCAGTCGCCATCGCCGAACGCAAGTCAGCGACCTACCCTGCAAGACCCAAGCGTGCACGGAAGTAACGACCTTGCCGCGGTATCCTCATCTCATCGTACCGTCGCCACCAGACGATGTGCGGTTCACGTCGACGCGTAGCGGTCGCGACAATCTTGTGCGTCCGCCAAGGGATCGTGCGCAGCACGCCCGGAGACTGATCGATAACGTACAAGCGGCTCGCGCAGCCCAGCCGGCTCGCCGACAAATCGGTAACGGGTTCTATCAACCGACCGATCTCGTGCTCACGTTCGAGAGTGACCCAGGATTCGAACTGGCGTTCGAGAGCCTGGATATGTCGCGCAGCGGCATTGACCTCCTGTCCGTCTCGACCGATGCCGAAGGCAGAATGCTGGCCACAGTCCGCATTCCCGAGGCGAAGTTGCCGGTCTTTCTGCGCAAGCTGGAGGCTTATCGTGACGCTGATCCCAATGCTGTTCTGGCCGATGGCGCGCGGCCGAAGCCCGACAACCGCAGGCTCGCAGAAAGTATTTCGCAGATCAGGCGGGCGACGCTTCGCCAGTACTGGACCGATGACGCGGCTGCGTATCCGCAACCCGGGCAGGTGATCACCTGGGAAGTATGGCTTCGCCGCGGACGACACAATGAAGCGGCCCCTGATGAGGTTTTGCGGCGGGCCGAAGTCGACTTTGGCTATCAGGTTCTTTCGCAGCCGCTTGGCTTTGTCGATCGGACCGTGATCCTCGTCAGAGCCACGCCCGAGCAGTTGGCGCTCGGAACAGACTTTCTCGGTGTCATTGCCGAGCTGCGCAAGGCCAAGGTCACCGCCGGGTTCTTTAATGGCCTGCCGTCTGCCGATCAGCATGAGTGGATTGCCAACCTCGCTGGGCGGACAACGCCGGCAGCCGCTGATGCACCATTCGTCGGTTTGCTGGATACCGGTGTCAATCGTGGCCACCCGTTGCTGGCAGCCGTCATCGCCGACGATGACCTGCACACCTACAAACCCGATTGGGGTGTGAACGACACCGGTGCTCATGGGACGTCGATGGCTGGGCTGGCCCTCTACGGTGACCTGACGCCCCTCCTCGCTGGTGCCGAGCCGGTGGCACTGAGCCACCGTCTGCAATCAGTGAAGCTAATTCATGATCCAGATCCGCATCGGCCGGAGCTCTACGGCGCGGTGACGCAGGAGTCTGTCGCCCGGCTGGAGGTGGAGCCCGCCGGGAAGCCGGTCTACTGCATGGCCGTTACTGCCGATGGGAGCGATCGAGGGCGGCCATCGTCCTGGTCGTCCGCCGTCGACAAGCTCGCGATGGGAGATGACGCCGATGGAACGCGCCTGATCATTCTCGCGGCCGGCAATACCGCGTTTCAGAACCGGACCCACTATCCGGCCGACAACGAAACATCGTCCATCCAGGACCCAGCACAGGCGTGGAACGCGCTGACTGTGGGCGCCTGCACCGACATGATCACGTTTGATCAAGACCAGTACCCCGGGCATGAGTGCCTGGCCGCTGCCGGTGATCTCGGGCCTTCGAGTACGACGTCATTGGTGTGGGCCCGGGGGGCTCGCTGGCCGTTGAAGCCCGACCTTGTGCTGGAGGGAGGGAACATGGCGCGCCCCGCGCCAGGGGTTGCGCCCGATTACATCGCCGATCTGTCACTGCTATCGACCAGCCCCCAGTTCAACCTTGGGCAACGTCCTCTGACGACGATGCACGACACTAGTGCGGCAACCGCGCTTGCAGCTCGGCTTGCTGCGTCCCTCTGGGCGCGCTACCCGACGTTCACGCCCGAGACGGTGCGGGGCCTTCTGGTGCACGCCTCGCGATGGACACCGGCCATGTTTGCTCGCGCCGCCGGATCGAATGAAAATCTGTTGAAGACGTTCGGTTACGGTAAGCCGGATGTCGCGGAACTGTTCACCAGCGCCAACAATATCCTCACACTGATCGCGCAGGCGACGGTCGCGCCCTTCTTCAAGGACGGCAAGAATGGCATCAAAACAAACCGCATGAATGTGCACGCGTTGCCATGGCCAAGAGAAGCGCTGCAGGCGCTACCGGTCGATACCGAAGTAAAGTTGAGGGTGACTCTTTCCTATTTCGTTGAGCCGAGTCCTGGCGAACGTGGCTGGGACAAGAAGTACGGATATGCTTCGCACGGGCTGCGTTTCGCAGTTCAGCGTCCGACCGAAGACCTGGATGAGTTCAGATTGCGCATCAACAAACATGAGCGAGATGACGACTACGACGCCAATGCCCATCAGGGTGATACCGGCACCTGGCTGCTCGGCGCCAACACGCCGACCAATGGCAGCATCCATTCCAATGTGTGGACAGGCTCGGCAGCTGAATTGGCAAACCGCTCGCACATCGCGGTCTTTCCAACCATGGGATGGTGGAAGACACGCCCGAGTGAAGGGCGGTACGATCGGGTAGTCCGATATTCGTTGGTGGTCTCCATCGAAACGCCGTCCGAGGAAACGGACATCTACACCCCGGTCGCCGTCCAAATCGGCATTGCCGTGCCAGCAGCCGTCGAGATCGAAATCTAGCCCAGCAAAATGGGTCTTTGTATACACTTTGCGCCTCACGTCGTTTGTATCCCGGGGGTGCAGGGGGCAGAGCCCCCGCAAGAGTAAGCCGATGTGCTGATGCTGCATCTAAGCTGCTGAAATCTTAGGCGGTGAGGTTGTGTTGTCGGTTGCATTGGGAGGACAGTGAAAGGGACGGGGCGAGGTATGCCTTTCTGGACAAAATGATCCCGAAAGGCGCTCGTTGCAGCGTGTGGCCGCTGCACCACTGCCGGCCAACCGCGCCCGTCCCTTTCAAGGAAGGGACAACCCATGCCGCCCAGAGGGTATCGCAAAGGGTTCTCGGATGATCGCCAGCCGGTCGATCGGCAGCTCTACACGCGACTTCCCGCAGCGGTGTATGCAGAATTGAAATCCGAAGCCCGCGCGCGTTCCATGACGACGTCGGGTCTTTCGCGTGCGGTGCTCGTCGCCTATCGCGCGCGCAGAACAGTTTCAGTGCCGCGTGCGCACGGGCCGCGCGACGAAGCGCTGCGTCAGCTGGCGCGCATCGGCAACAACCTTAATCAACTCGCCCGTCAGGCCAATGCCGGTCTCGTCCCGGTCACCGAAAACGAATTGCGTTCGGCGTTGTCGTCGCTGCTGGCGGCGGCGAGCCGACTGTGACCGATGCTCGCCAAGGTCGCCCCACCGACCCGTGATTTCTTCGCTCTCGCCCGCTACCTCGTGCACGGCAAAGTCGGTCATGTGCCCCCCCCCGATCGCGTGGCGTGGGTTGTCGCGCACAACCTGCCGAGCGATGATCCAGAGCTTGCCGCGAAACTGATGACCGCCACCGCAGCGCTGTCTCCGCGCACCAGGCGGGCCGCCTATCATTTAATGGTTTCGTGGGCGCCAGACGAGCGACCGACCGCCGAGCTGATGCAGACGATCGCGCTTGAAACCTTGGATCGCGCTGGGCTTGGAACTCATCAGGCGTTGGTAATGGGCCACGGCGACACCGCCCACAGCCACCTGCACATGATGATCAATCGGGTGAACCCGGAGACAGGCGTTGCGTGGCGGACTTCGCACGATTACGCGCGCTTCGATGCCATCATGTGGGCGCTTGCGGATGCCTATGGCTTTCGCGCCGTTCCGGCCCACCTCTTTGCGCCGGATGAGACTGACGAACAGCCGAAGCAACCCAACACGCGCGCGACGTACGCCGGCAAACGCGGAGCATCGACGACGCGGCCGCAATGGAGTCGTGCCGACGCGAGAAATCTGGGCGGCCGTCTCTCCGAGAATCTCGATGCGAGTTCGACCTGGGATGACCTCGTCGAGGCGGTGTCCGATGAAGGATATAGGCTCGAGGCGAAAGGTCGGGGCTTTGTCGTTGGCGATGACGCTGGTTACGCCAAGCTCTCGAGCCTGCAACTTCTTCACACCGCTCGCGACATGCGGGCACGAAAGCGGACGATTGATAGACCACGTAGCATGCCGACGACACGGCCGAGCGTCCTGAGTGTCGATGAGATCGACATTACCCGCGCGATGGTGACGCTGGGCTTTGCGAATCGCGATGCTGTGCGCGAAGCCGTCGCTGCTGCGGAGGAGGCGCGGCTGGTGAGGATGGAGTGCGCGCCGTTGATGGCACAGCTGCTGTATCGGTTGGGCCGCGTAAATACCTCACTCTCCCAACCCCTGCAGAGAGCAAATCGCTCGACAACCGCGCGGATCTGTCGCGCAGCGCCGCAGCGAGGGCGATCAAGACGGCCGAAAGGTAGAGCTTGAGCGGAGCATTCGGGATACGCGTCGTTGTATGGAACGATCGCGCATGACGCACGTTGACGATTGGAGCCAGAGTATGGACTGGCCGATCGGAAGGATCACAATGGGCAGCGGAGCAGATAAGATTAAGGGCGTCGCCAATCAGGTAGGCGGTAAAATAAAGGAAGGCGTCGGGACGGCTATCGGTAGCGAAAAGATGCGTGTGGACGGCGTAGCCCAGCAGATCAAGGGCAAGGCCCAAAAGACCGTCGGCGAGGCCAAAGAGGCCGTAAAAGACGTCGCAGACAAAATCTCCGACAAAGCGCACGAGAATCTCTGAATCTCTCGTTCTCCACGAAGTCAAGGGCATCCTCTGTGGTGCCCTTTTGCTTTGAAGAAAACCCAGTAGAGATTTGGCGCTCGCTTGTAGCTCGCCCCGCCTGGCCTGCCCCTAGTTGCGATGCCAGGAATTAAGTTAGAGTCGGGCCGCCATTGGCCAGCATCTGGTCTGGCCGGAGCGTAGCGTAGGCGAGATCGGATGCTGACGGCAAGATCGTCTCCGGGGCGGGTGGTCGATAGCCGAGAGACGAGTGCGGCCTGACGGTATTGTAATGCCGTCGCCATCGCTCGATCAAAACCTGTGCCTCATGGAGCGTCGAGAACTGCTCACTGGCCAGAAGTTCGTCGCGGAGCTTGGAGTTGAAGCTCTCGCAATAGCCATTCTCCCACGGTGATCCTGGTTCGATGTAGAGCGTCTTGACGCCGATCCGGCCGAGCCACGAGCGCACACTCTTGGCGACAAACTCAGGGCCATTGTCCGAACGAATGTGCTCCGGCGG
>LNEA01000012.1 GCA_001464855.1 Rhizobiales bacterium Ga0077530 | reverse complement strand
CGGCGCATGTCGAACCCGCGGGCGCGAAACGCCGGCAACGCCATCATGACGTTTTCCTGCGCCGTGAACTCGTTGAACAAGGTCATGATCTGGAACGAACGGGCGACGCCCTTGCGCGAAATGGCGTGTGGGCTCAAGCCGGCGACGTCCTCGCCATCGATACGAATGCGGCCGCGGCTCGGCTTGACGCTGCCGGTGAGCGTGTTGAAGAAGGTCGTCTTGCCGGCGCCGTTCGGCCCCATGATGCCGTGGAGTTCACCTTCGTTCACCGAGAGGTTGATCTCTTCGAGAACGACCCGGTCACCGAAACGGACGTGCACGCCTTCGACGTCGATCAATGCCATCACCCGCTCCGCGATGCAGAGCCGAGCGCGCTGGATGATGCACCACGCACCTTCCAGCGTTCGAGCGCCAGCTTGTAGGCACCGGCGATGCCCTCCGGCCGGAACAGCACGAGCAGCACGAACATCGCACCGAAATAGAGCATCCAGGCGCTGGTCCACGCACCGATGACATCGCGGGAGATCAGGAACACGATCACGCCGATCACCGGTCCCCAGAAGCTGACGAGACCGCCACCGACCAGCGTCATCATGACGACGAGACCGGACTGCGCGAGGTTCATGACGTCTGGGAACGCGGAGCGCTGCGCCATCGCGAAGAGCCCGCCGGCGAAACCCGAGAACGCACCCGAAATGACGATCACGCTCAGCTTGTAGAGCCAGACGTTGTAGCCGAGGTGAGCGGTGCGCGTTTCGCTCTGGCGGATCGCGGCGAGTATGCGCCCGTAGGGCGAGTTGACGAGCCGCCACAAAAGCACGGTCGCCACAGCGAACATCGCGAGGACGAAATAATAGAGCGAGGTGTTGTCGGTGATGTCGAACGACACGACGCCAAGGTCGACCGGCAGGCGTAGGATATTGAGGAGACCGTCCTCGCCACCCGTAATCGAGTGCGATTTTACTGAGATCGTCCAGAAAATCTGGCCGAAGGCGATGGTCATCAGCGCGAAGTAGATGCCGCGCCGGTGCGAGATGAAAAATCCGATGATCAAAGCGGCAACTGCGCCGGCGAGTGCGGCCCCGAGCAGGCAAATCCACAGGTTTGCGGCGACGTTGAACTGGGTGAGACCGAAAGCGTAGGCGCCGACGCCGAACAGGGCGCCATGGCCGAACGACGGCAGGCCCGATGTCCCGAGTACCAGATTGAAGGCGAGCGCGTAGATCGACCAGACGAGAATCTCGACGCCGATATAGGGATAAAGTCCGACCGCATTGATCCACAGCGGTACGGTGGCGAGCAGGAGCCACGCACCGAGCATCGTCGGCGTGATCAGGCGAGCAGTGCTCGGTGTCCCGGTCATAACGTCTCTCAGGCCTCCAGCAGGCTCTTCTTGCCGAACAGGCCGCGCGCCCTGATCGACACGACCGCGACCAGCAGCAGGTACATCGACAGCAGAGACCATTCCGACGCATAGGCGCCAGACAGCCCAACGGCGAGACCGACAAGCAGGCTGGCCGCGACCGCGCCCCAGAAGCTGCCGATGCCGCCGAGCACGATGATGAGGAACGCCGGCACGACGGCGTCGACGCCCATGTGCGGGCGGATGCCCCAGATCGGCGCGATGATGATGCCCGCCAGCGCCGCGAGCATGGTGCCGAACACGAACACACCGAGACGAAGTTTCGACAGGTTGATGCCGAGCGCGCGCACCATCTCGCTGTCGTGAGCGCCGGCCTTGATCATGGCGCCGTAGGGCGTCTTCTCGATCACCAGCCACACGATACCGATCACCGCGGCCGCCATCGCCGCCGCATAAAAACGGTACGTCGACCAGATCAGATCGGCAAAGATGAACCCGCCGCTCATCGCCTGCGGCACCGGCAGCACATGGTCGCGCGTGCCCCAGGCGAGGCGGATGACTTCCTCGAGGACCAGCGCGACGCCGAACGTCAGCAGCAAGCCGTAGAGCGGATCCTTGCCGTACGTCCGACGCATGCAAATCTCGACCGCCATACCGACGATGCCCGCGAGACATGGCGCGATCACGAGCGCCATTGCATAGCGGGCGCCGAGCGGGAACTGCAGCCACGCCGCAGCAAGCGCGTCGGGGAGCGGTGGCTTAGGACCGGTGAGCACGAGCGCGAAGTAGGCGCCAAGCGCGAACAGCGACCCGTGCGCGAGATTGATCTGCTCCATCAACCCGACGATGAGCATGAACCCGAGCGCGATCAGCGCCAGCAGCAATCCGAGCACCAGCCCGTTGAGCAAATGAGGAAGGAGGTCGAACACGCGGCGTAAAGCTTTCAGCGTTGCGCTTCGAGGCGGCGCGACACCACTCGGCCCTTTGTGGTCAGGCTCGGGGGCGTCGCGCCGTTGTGTCTCACTCGTGCAGCGTCGACGTTAAGCGTCGACCGACGGCACCTTGTCGTACGGGATGAGCTTGCATTTTCCCGGTGCCGCATCGTCCATAACGTCTTTCGGCTCGGCCCAGCTCAGGATCTCGAAGTGATCCGTATTGTCGACGGGTTTTTCGTTTTTGCGTGCAAGATAGACTGTCTGCTGCACCTGATGCGTGACCGGATCGATGTACGCATCGAAGTGCTGCATCCGATCCTTGGCCGACATCTTGTGGCCTTCCAGCGCCTTGATGATCGCGATGTTATTTGTCGAGCCGGCGCGCTCGATTGCGCGGAACAGCTCCTGCGTCGCCATGTAGCCGTTGTACGACACGTTGCCCGGCACCGGGATCGGACCGCCCTTGGTGGCGTCCTGCCACTTCTTCACGAATTCAGGCACGCCGGGAAGATTGAGTTTGTGGTACCAGGTCGTGCCGAAGACGCCGAACAGGCTTTGCGGCGCGCCCCACACATCCGGCCAGTCCTGCTGGTTGTTGATCCACGCCGGCCCGCCGGCCTGATCGAGCTTGAGCTGCGTGATCTGCTCGCGCAGTGCCTTGTTGTCGTCGCCAGCGATGGCGGTGCCCACGACCTGCGGCTTGATCTGCTGGATCTTGAGCAGATACGACGTGAAATCTCGGGTGTTCTGCGGCACCAGCAGGTTGTCGATGATCTTGCCGCCATTGGCCTCGATCAGCGCCTTGGTCGCCGCCGCGGTCGAATGGCCCCACACGTAATCATTTGTCAGCAGCAGCCAGTTCTTGCCGATCGTCTTCACCGCGTTGGCGACTGCGGCCTTCGAGAAGTTTGTGCCGTTGCCGTCCCAAACGAACTTGATGCGGCTGCAGTTCTCGCCCGCCTCGCTCGGCGCCGACGAATTGGTGTTGAGGAAGATGGTGCCATGCTTGTTGGCGACCTGGGTGATCGCGTTGGCGACGCCCGAATGCAGCGCGCCGATCAAGATCGGGCAATCTTCGCGCGTGATGAAGCGCTCGGCGACGCGCGTGCCGGCAGCCGGGCTCGATTCCGTATCCGCCGTAACCCACTCGATCTTGCGACCGAGCACGCCACCCTTGGCGTTCCACTCGTCGATTGCGATGCGGATGGCGCGATGCTCGTCCTGCCCGCTATTGCCGAACTGGCCGCCGACGTCATTCGTGAGACCGAGCTTGATCGGCTTCTTGCCTTGCGCGTAAGCGCGATTGTGAGTCCACGGGCCGTAGAAAGCTCCGGCGCCGGCGAGCGATGCGGTCATCAGGCTGCCCTTGAGGACCGTACGCCGTGATGGGCCGAGCCCAGTTTTACTGCGCTTCGTCATCGTTTCCTCCTCTGCGAAATGGCCACTCGCCCGTTTGACGGCGGCTCTTTATTCGGGCATAGAATAATCATTCTATCGATAATGTGAAGTGAAATAAATGAACCGCGGCACGATTTGGGAGCTGTGTTGAAAAAGCCGACCAAGAGCATGGCGCCGAACGCAAAACGGCCGCAACGCGACCTCTATGAGGAGCTGCGTGCTGAAATCGCGCGCCGATATCCAGGCTTCTCAGACCGTCTGCAAGTGATCGCCGAGTTTGCGCTCGACCATCCGACGGACATGGCGCTCGGAACGGTCGCGGAAGTCGCGGAGCGGGCGAAAGTGCAATTGGGTATGGCGGCTTCACCGAGATGCAGCAGATCTTCCGCTCGCGCCTCGTCGCCGGCGCGGCGCCGAGCTACAAGGAGCGGATCGCCGGCTTGCGCCGTGACGGCCGTTTTCGATCCGACAACAGCCCGCACGATCTGCTGTCGCGGTTCGCGTCGGAAGGTGCGGTGTCGCTCGAGAGCGCGCAGGAATACGTGCGCGAAGCCGACCTCACGCGCGCGATCGGGATCATGGGTGCGGCGCAGACCATCTACGTGGTCGGCCTCGGGGGCTCATTTCCCGTCGCCGCGCATTTGACGTATGTCCTGCGCCGGATGGGCCGCCGCGTTGTGCTGCTCGATGGCCTCGGCAGTGCGCTCGGCGATCACGTGCTGACTGCGACGCCGCAGGATGCCGTCATCGCAATCAGCTTTCGCCCCTACAATCGCGATACCGTACAGCTCTTTCCTGATTTTCTCGCGCGTGGCGTACCCGGAATCGCGGTGACCGACAGCCTGTTGAGCCCAATCGTCGCCGGCGCCGAGGTGGCGTTCGAAATTCCCGATATGCCGGAAGCGGCGCTGCGCACGATGGTGGCGCCCATGTGCCTCGTCCAAAGTCTCGCGGTCGGACTGACGCTGGCGCTGGATTAATATTGCGCCTCAATCCGCGGTCCAACCGCCGTCAACGACGATCGACGATCCCGTCATCAACGACGACGCGTCGGACGCGAGAAAAACGATCGCCCCGGTCAGATCGCCGACCTGGCCGACACGGCCGAGCTTGATCTTGCTCAGCACCTGGCTCTTGAACGCCGGATCGGCGAGAAATTTGCTCGCCAGCGGCGTCTCGATGAATGTCGGCCCGAGCGTGTTGACGCGGATACCGTGCGGCGCGAGATCGACAGCCATTGCTTTGGTGAGTCCTTCGATGGCCCACTTGGAGGCGCAATAGACAGTGCGGATCGCGGCGCCGACGTGCCCCATCTGCGATGAGATATTGATGATCGTTCCCGGCTTCCCGGCAGCGACGAGCTTTGCCGCGACCACCTGCGCGATGAAATAGCTCGCGCGCACATTCAGCGTCATGATCGCGTCGTACTGATCCTCCGTGACATCGAGAAACGTCACGGGATAGTTGATGCCAGCGTTGTTGACGAGAATGTCGTAAGGCGCGCGCACACCGATCAACGCGCGCGCCTGCGATGTGTCGGTCACGTCGAGTTCGAGCGCTTCGGCGCCGTGACCGTCGGCGATCAGCGCGGCGACGGCCGCGTCGAGATCCTTGCGGCGAGAGCCTGCGCTGCGGCGAGACCGATTCCACGGCTCCCACCCGTGATCAATGCGCGCTTGCCGTCGAGACTGAAGGAGGGAATGGGGCCGGCGCTCATTGCTGTCATCTGTCGGGCTAGAGTCTTCGGGAGACTGGGTGGAGATACGCGAAATGGGAGGCCAGTTCGGGCGTCACGCCATGCCGGCCTCGATTTCGTCGATGAATGCGACGAGACATTGCGCTTCGGTCGCCGCGTGACTGAAAGGGAGACCATGCTTTGATCGCGGCACGATGCGCAGCCGCGAGTTCGGCACAAGTGCGCGCAATTCAGCCCCGTGCGCTGGCGATATAAAGGGGCTCGCATCGGGGAGTGTGATCGACAGCGGCACTTTGAAAGCGCGCAACGCATCGCTCATATCCATGCCGCCGAGCAATGCGCCCAGTGCAACGACGGCGTGCCGATCTGATTTCGTTTGCGTTTCGGCGAACCAGGCGAGTGCCGCCGGATCGGATGCACCGGGATAAAACCGATTGGCCATCATTTCGGCGTTCCACGCCGCGCCGCCGCCAGCCTCAAATGTGCGGTGCCAATTCTGGATGTTGGTTATCCCGGTGCCGCGGTGCGACGCATTCGAGATTGAGACCGACGCGAAACGCTCGGGCGCTTTGAGCGCGGCGGCAAGCACAACCGTGCCGCCGATCGATTCGCCGAGGAGGTGCACTTTGCTCGCGCCAGCCGTGGCCACGACTTCAAGCAAGTCATCGACGAGTTCGTCCATCGTCCACTTGTGCGCGGGTGGCGGCACTGGCGAACCGCCGAAGCCACGCAGGTCGAAACGCACGACCGGGTTGCGGGCGGCGACAATAGGCAGCCAAGCCGACCAGACGTCGAGATTGGTTCCGATGCCGTGGTTGAACACGACCGGCAATCCAGAGGTTCGCCAAGGCGGCCGATAGTCGTTGGCGACGTAGTTCAGGCCACGAGCGGTCTTCGGCATCAGGAAGTGCTCCTCTGGACAAGGCGCTGCGCGCGCCGTGACGACTTTGCCGCGGCTACCGTCTGCGGCGCAAGGGGCCGGCCGCGCTTGCAGGACATCTCTCAGAAACGCAAAACGCCCGGCGCGAGATGCGCCGGGCGTTTTGAGATGCGTACTGCAATGCGCGCGCGATGGCACGAAAACATTGGTTGCGGGGATAGGATTTGAACCTATGACCTTCAGGTTATGAGCCTGTTCTGAACGGGATTGTGATGGACGTACCCGGACGGACAAATAGAGAAAATAGAAATATGAATCAGTGTTTTGTTTGTCCAACCGCATCCAGGCCTGCATAGTGCAGTCCTAGCATCCGCGTGACCCGCCGGTGACCCAGGCCCGCGAAATCAGAGGAGTTCTCCGTGGCTGCCAAGAAGCTGACTGCCCGTCTCGTCGCGACTGTCACAACCAAGCTTGAGCGCGAAGATTTTCGTGATGCCACGGTGCGCGGCCTCCAACCGCCGAGCGACAATCGAGAGGCAAGCTCAGTACCAAGTGCCGCAAGATGACCCACCGCCCGAATCGGGTTTTCGAGCTGGTCCGCGCCATCTTCCGCTGGGCGACTGGCCGCGATCTCTTGAAGGTCGATCCGACCTGGGGCGTGCCGCCTCCGATAAAGAAGGAAAAGCCGCGAGAGCGCGAGTTGTCACCTGATGAAATCCAGCGGCTTTGGCGCGCTTTAGAACGCGCCCCCGTGAACCGCCGCACCACAAAAGGGCTTGCGCGCGGCGAGCGCGTCGCGGAAGTCGATGAATTGCAGATGACGCGGGCGACCGCTCTGACCCTCCTCCTTGCACTCTCCACAGGCCAGCGGATAGGTGAGGTCACAGGCATCGCCATGTCGGAACTTGATCTGAATGACCTCGCGCCAACGTGGACGGTGCCCGGCGAACGCGCGAAGAACGGTCAGGCAAATCGCGTCCCACTCTCGCCGCTGGCGGCTCGCCTTATCCGCGAGGCCCGCTCACTTGCCCCAGAATCAATTTGGCTCTTTCCAGGAGCCAATGGCGCTCGGCCAATCGATCCTCATGCGCCGACCAAGGCATTGGAGCGCTCACGGGAAGCAATCGGTCTCCGAGACTTTCGTATTCACGATCTTCGGAGAACGGCAGCCACGCGTATGGCTGAGTTGGGAATAGCTCCGCACACGATCTCACTCGTCCTCAATCACGTCAGCACAAGGCAAGGCACCGCGACCGGCAAGGTCTACCCGCAGTACAGCTATGACCGCGAGAAGCGGGAGGCGCTGAGGGCGTGGGGAGAGCGCTTAGAAAAGATCCTCGAGGATGCTGGCGGGAACATTCTGTCTTGTCTCACCGCAACTGAAGCGCAGTCGCGATAGTTCTTGTCATCGATCTTCGACAGGCCCGTGACGGCGCGCACCGTCCACGACGCCAAATTTCCATTGCAGGAGTATCAGTCTGGGGAAATGGCGGGCAAAAGTTCAAATTTTTCCGCTCCGACCAATCATTTCATGTGGTTAGCGACCGTCCATGATTTTTCTGGGTACCATTTGGGTAGTTCGGCGCCTCCGCCCGATCTCAGTGTTTGTGCTCGGGTGGGGAATAACCTAAGCAACAATATCAACGAACACATGTGCACCCCAGGACTTGGCGAGGCCCTCCGCCTGAGGAACCAACGGTTATGCACTGCCTGAGCATCGGCGGATCGCTGCCTCCGTTAGCGTCGCGCCAAGCCTTTACCCTCTGAGCCTGCCCGATCAACGAGACGCTGTTCCGCTCGCTCAGCGACGCTTCGACGGCTGATCGAAGCCTGCGAACCAGCGAAACAGCAGATTGTAGTCGATCTGTTCCATCAATTGGCGCTCCGAGCGCACGGAGTAGAACGCCTGCAGCAGCGAAGCCCCGAGCAACCGCTCCGGCGCGATCGACTGGCGGCCGGTGCCCTCATACAGCCGCACGAACTCGGCATCGAGTGAGACGAGCACGTCGTCGGCCAGCGCCTTGATCACCCGCAGCGGATGCTTCGCCGGCACCCGTTGATCGAGGTCGACATACGAGAACAGCGATCCCGACTTTGCATCCGATCCGCGCATGTCAGCCCCTCGACATGGAGCCACAAAGGAATCATATTCGCGGGATGCTGTCAGCAGGCGAGAAGTTCAACAGCCTGCTAGCGTTAACCACCTTCGGTACCAGTAATTCTAAAATTTTCACGAGGTGCCCGCGGGCAGGGGGCGCAGGATCGACGATTGTGATTATGCTATAGTCCGCGAATTACGAACAGGTCTTTGGCGATACGAAGAACAAGCTAGCAGGCCATTCTGCCTGACGATGTCGCGCGGATTTTGAGTTGGTATGTAGCTATGAAATTGCGCTTTTACTCTTTCATCGAGGTTCCGCAATGACTGAGTTGGGCATGGGGAGCATTCTTGGTCTCCCGCCAATAGTTCATGCAGTCGCATTCGCTGGCATGTTCTACTTGGTTGCGCTGGCGCTTGGCCGCCGCATTGCCGCGTTCTTCAAGCTACAGTCCGATGCACTAACGAAGCTAGAGGCCACGCTGATTGCATTGACGATTGGCGCCGGGTCTCTGCAATTGGTACCATATCTGCTAGCCTTCGCCCGCACCCTTTCACCCCACATGGTTCGATACACCTGCTTTGGAATCATTATCCTATTGTTGCCTGATATTTTTCGAGTGCTCCTTCAGGTAAAGCGATTCTTTGGAACGATATCCGGGAGGACCCTTTCAAAGCCGCTTATCATATGGTGCGTTGTCCTTGCAGCAGTACTCGGAATTTCTCTAATTCACGCCTTCGCGTTCGGCGACTTCGGCGACGATGATGGTTATCACCTCAGCGCACCAGCTCGATGGCTCCACGACCAAAAGCTCTCCTACTTGCCGTCCTATACAAATACAAACGCTTCTATGGGCTTTGAAATGCTCTATCTGATAGCGTTGTCATTTGGAGCACCGATCGGCGCCAAGCTGTTGCACTACAGCGCCGGGCTTTTCGCATTGCTATGCATTGGTCTGTGCGCCAATCGCATCGGCCATTACATGGCCGGTATAATTGCGATCTCTGCTCTCCTGATTGCGAATCCTATCGTAAATTTGTCCTATATTCTTCCGCTCGCATATGTCGATCTCCCGTCCCTTTGGGCCGCATTGGCAAGCGTGCTTGCCTGGCTGGCGTGGCGCGACACGCAATCAAATTATCAATTGTTGGCGCTGACGGCTCTATGCGCCGGAATTGCAGTCTCTTTCAAGCTATCGACCGCCCCGCTTGTTGTAGCTTGGATTTGTGTAATTGCATTCGAGCTTCGCCTGCGGCGAGCTTCCTGGTGGGAAATAGCACTGCGCCTCGTGATATTTGGTTTGATCGCTGCCGCGCCAGCGGCATTGTGGTTGCTGCGAAACCTCGTTGTTACCGGCAATCCTGTCTATCCAATGCTCTCAAGCATCATTGAAACGCGCGACTGGACGGTCGATCAAGCTCAGAACTTCACTCGATTTGTGCGCCTCTATTCTTGGGGTGTAGCAAGTGGCGCGCAACTAAGCGAGAGCGCGCGCAAGGGACTTGTGCTTCTAACCGCTGGCCTCGTCATCATCGCAGCTGGAATTCTCGCATCGAGAACGAAACAGGCCAACTTGCGTATTCTGCTGGCACTAGCAGCAATATTCACCGTTCCAAGCGTGTTTCTCACTGGGTTGGTTTTTCGCTACTGGATATTTGGCATAATCTGCTTAACGCTCGTCGCTGCTACCCTACTCTGCCAATTGGTCACGGAGATCGGTCGCCAACGTGCCATAGCACTGGCACTGATCTCGATTGCCTTGGCGGTGCAGATAAATATCGAGCGACGCGATCCGAAGCGCTTGGTGAAAAATCTAAGCATTGCAGTTGGTTCGCAAACCCCAGAGCAAGCGAATGCAAATGATTCCCTTTGGCCCCTCTGGAAGCTTGTGCGGGAGCGCACCCCACCAAACGGAAAAATACTCATCGCGGCCTTTTATACCACTTTTGGAGCATCTAGCTTTGGGTGCTTTCCTTTAGACCGTCCATGCGTGACGACGGACAGCCATCTACAAGGATTTATTCGGCTTGACACGTGGCCATCATTCTTGGCGAGCGTCGCGACGGCGGGCATTCAATACGTATTGATATCTGAGCAACAAGCCATGGTCAATCGCCACGGCTTTACGTTTAGAGAAGGCACGAACGAGTACCCATTCAGCGTAAGATTGGTCGCAGAATATGGCGAGGTTATTGTTCGGCAAGATCATCTCGTACTCTATCGATTAAGGGAAATTGGCGGCTTACATAAGGCAGCCCCTTCGAGTTAAACGTAATCACGGCGGCCGAGCATGAGGGATCACTTTGCATGAAACTGAGAGCGTGGTTTGAACTAACACGGATCCTAGGCGCATTTGTGCTGGTAGTGGCGATAACCCCCTATTTCGCTTTGGGAGCGGCGGCGTCAGCCCCAGATCAGATCCGGGGGGGCTGGGTGAATGTTACTCCCGGAAACGTCGATCTAGTAAATAAACTCGGCTGCGATAGTTTTGGCACGACCACGATACAAGTCGATCCTGCACGGTTATCAAATTTATATGCACAGTTTCATTGCCAAGGCGTTTGGAAGTCCGAGGACTATGGCCTCACATGGGTTGGTCCCATCAATGTAGGCCGCGGAGGGCATGGCGCGAGCGGGGCGGGCGGGCTTATTGTAGCCCGAGGTCCCGATGGCGCGCCGCCGATAATGTATTCAGCCACAATTCGTGGAAGGGACTCGGGGTTCTGGGCGTCGACCGATGGCGGCGTAAGCTGGGGCCTACATCGACCTGGAGGATTTACTCCACCTGTGGTGAATCCCTACGATTCACAGCACGTGCTTATGACTGGACATCATGCCGATCTGGTCGCGCAAACTTTAGATGGAGGGAAAAGTTGGTCTAGGATCCCCTTGCACGATGGTATGAAGAGCGGCGGCACGGCCTTCATCTTTTTCGTCAATACGGGTAACCCCGACACAACTCGAAGGACGTGGCTCTGGTCAGCCGATGCGCTTAGCCACGGAAATATTGGTACTTGGCGAACAGAGGACGCGGGACAAACGTGGGCCCGTGTCGATAGTACCGGCGCCGGCCACGGCTCAATGCAACTCTATCAGCCAGACACAAGTGGTTTGATGTTCATGCCCGGCCGAGGTGTATTCCGCAGTACGGACTACGGACGAAATTGGGCTCAGGTCGGTGGCAACGAGAACCAAGCCATTGTGTTCGGTACTCCCAGCAGAGTTTATGGCATGTATGCGTGGGCGTGCCGAGATTGCAAACTTGACCCCATTCTGCGATCTGCACCAACTCCCGGACTAAATGGCTGGGCTCGCATTGCAACTCCGGAAGAAATGACTATTGGAGCCGCACAAGCAGTTACCGTCTTTGACGGAAAACATTATGTCATAGTCACGGCCAATTGGCACGCCGGACTCTGGCGTTACATCGAGCCGTGACCCTCTAAAAATTGATGAGGCACAGGATGCAAAGCTGGCGCCTCAGAGGCTTTCTTTTAGGACGCTGGCGCGACTGCGCCGACGTCAATGATTGTCTCGGGTTTATTGGGATTTGTTTGCTCCCGGAACGGTGTCGAATATACACCTTCGCCGATGCTGGCGGATTTTTTCGCCAGGCCATTTGAGGTCGCGAGATTATGTGGGGATCTTTAGAGTTCTATTTCTGAGGAAATACCCAGAAGCGCGTAAGCACAAAGCTGAGACTGCTAGCTAGGACGGTGGTGGCGGCCGACATCGCGAACTCTGTAGCGCCGAGATAGACCACCAAGCTATGGCCAACGACCCCCGACCACAATGCGCAAACGAACTGTGCGATGGCGTAACGAGGAAGCGCGCGTTCATGCCTGTGCACAGCCCCGAAGGTCCAATTGCGTTGGAGTGTATAACCGGTCAGGAACGCTACGCAATAGGCTACAAGGTTTCCCGCAAACGGGCGTAGACCCATTCGGGCAAATACATATGACAATGCGAAAAACAATAGCGCCATTGCGCCACCCGACAAGACAAATCGGATCAGTTGGCGTTGCGGCGCAGAAAGCGGCGAGGTGAAGTCACCAAATCCCATTTACTGGCAACTCCGAGGAGTGACGGATTCTGTTTGCGCCATGATGCTGCATGAGTTGGGGGGCGTGGGCTTCGATGCTGTAAGGAGCAAGTCTTTCTACTGCCCGTTGGATGCCGGGGACAGTGTGACCTTCAACGGGCCTCGCACTTCGCTCTTTTCTCAGCCACCCCGCGCGCATTGCTTTCGCCCTCTGAGCCACCGAGCAGCTTCGCATACTTTCGGGCCTAATCTCGAAGCTCAATCCATGACGCTATCGATCCCCTGGCCAGATTGGCTGACCCCTCTATCGCGTGGAACCGTCCTCATTCATTTGTTGTTCCGGCAATCAGAGGAATGTCCATCAGCCCTATGATAAATGCTTGAAAGGCAGTCTGCACCGATAGAACTATTAGGCTAAATCCACCGATTACTGCGCGAGGCGCCAGCGAGGTTTCTAGCTGTCCAAAATGAACGGATGCCCACGCTTGTACTGCCCAAGAGAATATTCCGACACCAACAATCAAGAGCGCGAGCGCCAACAGCATCACATTGTCTGTATTTGCAAACTTGTGAAGCCATTGCGATCGACGCCCCATGGGGAGAATACCCACAATCGCCGCATATCTTCGAGCCAATAGGCCGAATCCAATTGCCTGGGCGCCAAGAATCGACAGGAAGCAGCCGACGATGAAGGTGTTTAGATCGAGAGCGGGCCCCCCCGGTATTTGATAGGCTCCCGTGGAGAGTGAAAGCGTCAGTGCCATCCCTATAGCAAGGAAACAGATTCCCGGCAGAAGGAACAGCCACTTTGGGCTGTACACAAGCAGGAACTTTAGATGCCTCCAACCGTCGCGCCAAGTCCTCAGGTGCGGCGGCCGGCTTCTCCCATCAGGTCGCAGCGTGGTTGGTGTTTCGGCAATAGGTATGCCCGCTATCCCAGCGCGCACGATCATTTCGGAGGCGAATTCCATGCCGGTGGTCCGCAACCCTAGTTCGCGAATGGCTTGAGCGCGAAATCCTCGCAAACCGCAATGAAAATCACCGAGTGGCAGTTTAAAAAAAACGCGACCTATAAGGCTGAGTATGGGATTGCCGAGATATCTATGTAGAAACGGCATCGAGCCGGGGGCAATCCCACCTTTGAATCTGTTGCCAACGACTAAATCATAGCCTTCACGCAATTTATCCATGTAATTGTCTAGGGTGGAAAAGTCATAGCTATCGTCCGAATCGCCCATAATAATATATTTGCCTTTGGCGGCGTGTATTCCGCCCAATAGCGCGGCCCCATAACCTCGGCGAGAAACATTCTCGACTCTCGCCCCGAGTGAAACTGCTATTTGCTGGGATCCGTCAGTGCTTCCGTTGTCAGCAACGAGCACCTCTCCCCGCACTCCGGAGCCAGCAAGATATGCTTTCGCTTTTGTAATACACGCGGCGAGCGTTTCGGCCTCGTTCAAGCAGGGCATTAATATGGTGAGTTCTATATTGTTTTCCTGCATTTTATGCTCCGGCATCATTACTTGATGGCTTTTTAATGCTCGTAATCAGGAATTTCCATAAGTTCCAGCCGTTGTTGCGGCGGGCGGCGGAGATGTGCAGCGGTGATCGGCCACGATTTGGGTTCAAGCGGCGGCCTCTGTCCTCGCTTCCCCTAGTGTCCCGGTAGTTGGAGGCCGCGCACTGCAGCATCGTGAATGCCTTCGCGATCGAGCTTGATTGTGACAGTGGAGGCGAAACGGTAGTCAGCGTGTTGAAGGCACCGGATTCTTTGGATTCGTGACTGGGGACGCTCCGGATTCACTAGAATACTAGGGCCAAAAATGCTTGCTTGGATTTCCATGGATAAGCTGAATGTTAATTATTGATGCTCTCTTAAGCTTAGCGTGTCTAAGCATGTCCAGAGGAATCCAACTGTGCACTTCATCATAACCTGACGGTCATAGGTTCAAATCTTATCCCCGCAATCAACCATAACTATAAGAAATAAAATAAGAAATTGAAGCCGGCCGCAGGGCGGTTTTTTGCGTTCTGGGTGTTCTGGGTCACAGTCGGGTCACAATGCAGCTTGGATTCATAGGAGGGCTACTGATGCAACAGCATTCCAATTGCTTCGGCGCTTGACGGCCGCACGCCCGACAACGCCTACTTCGGCCACCAGAGCATGCCGCCGATCCGCTCGGCGGCCCAACCCCGGCGGACGATCCACTTGTCCAAGCGGAAAACCTGTCCGAATAAACGGAGCCACCTCACTCCACATCGGCGCTGTGAAAATGTGCACCGGTTCGAAAAGGCCATCCTGCGCAAAAACCGCCGGTGACGACCGGCGGTTTTGGTAATTGTTTTAGCTGGGAAAGTTGGTTGCGGGGACCTGCAACAGCTTATGTCGCGCCAGCCGAATTCCTTTTCGCATCCGAGCCTAAGTGAAGTAGCGGAGGAGATCAGAACGGCTGTTAACCGGTTGGTTGTAGGTTCGAGTCCTACCCGCGGAGCCAATTAAATCAACGATTTGCGCCAGTCAATAAGAGCGACAATATCACATTAGGTACGGCATAGGTACGGAGTCCCGTCACTCTGCACGAGCTTTGATCTCGTTACATTTCGACTGCTGTGGTTCAGGCGCAGGTGAAGTCAGTCGCTGGCATGGCGACACGAGTGCGTCGCGACCGCCAAACGACGCCATATCCGCCTTCTGCCTGCCCGATCGAGGCACGGTGTGCGCTTGCCGTCCCCGATCTCTTGTCGTGGCGTGAGGTCGGCGGGGCTATGAGCGCGAGACGCCGCTGCCGGTCATCGAACGGCTCGCGATCCTCGGAACGCCACGGGCGCAATCGGACACGTGGGCTGGTGAGTGAAACTGCTGCACACATGGCGAGCGCGCCTCGGGCAGGGCCAATGGTGCTGAGCACGCTACCTTGCCCCAAGCGATGTCGGCAATCCTCTGGAGCAACTGCCATCTTGCGGCCGTCAACGTTGCTCGACCCTGATGGCAGGAAGTGGCTCTGAACTGAACTCGGCACCGTGCTCGCGGACGGTGGCTGTCGAGGGTGAAGCCGACGACCGCCGTAGCGCGGCCAGTCGACGCGATTGACCCATAGCAGAAGTCAGCGGCCAGAGCGTCGCGCAGCTAACCCGGGTCCGCTTGCGCTGACGGAGTCGCCCCATTGGATGCAGCGAGAGCAGGAACGCTACATCTCCTCCTTCGCACTACGACCGTCTACTGAAGTGTGCTTCGATTGCAGGGCTCTAGTTCTGGCGTCGAGCCCTTACCCGCCCGCCCTTTTTTTGTCGCCATGGTCGCTGCCTCGCCGATCCATTGGACCCTGGAACAACTAGTGTTCCGCTCGGCTCAGGATTCGGAACTCGGATCGGCTGGTTTCCTGCGGTATCGGTCCAGGAGTAACTTGCCGGCAATCGGCAAGAGGGTGACGGCGCCAAGCGCCAGGACCGCCAGCGTTATCCAATGGGTGTCTGCCGATACCATCTCGCTGCCAAAATGCGCCAACAGGAAGCTTGCGGGTACGATTCCGGCCAGCGTCGCCACAGCAAAGCGCCAGGGTTTTAAGGGCGTGAGCCCGGCTGCGAAACTTACGAGGTCGAACGAGATAAACGGTAGAAGCCGGCTTGCGAATACGGCCGCCATCAGTGCATTCTGCGATGCCAGAGATCCGAGCGATAAGCGCTTGCCAAGCCACCGATGCAGCACATCGTAGCCGACCAACCTCGCTATGGCGAAGGCGATGAGCGCGCCAATCTCCGCTCCGATCACGACATACACGGTCCCCCACAGATGGCCATAGGCGGCGCCCGCTGCCAGGGCGATCGGTGCACTTGGGATCGGGTTCATGACGATCGCCGTCGCCAAGAGGCCAATGATCGCCAGCGGTCCAACGATTCCCAGGTCGACCACAAATCGCTCGAGAGTCGGTCCGTCCGTAATCGTCGTTAGCGCGCCGGTCCAGGACAAAATCCCATAGGCGCCCAATAGCGCGGCGACGACCGCGACCCCGCCAAGAATCTTCGCGCGGCTTATGCCAACGGTGGTTCGCTGCTGAGACCTCAGCGCATCATTTTTCCCGCGTCCCTCGGCCTCCGCGATTGCCTCCGACCCGTGTTGCTTGCTCTTGCTCATGGCCGCTCCTCAGCGTGACTGAGTACCTGGCACGCCGACTTGCTCATCCTAGAACACCAGCACCTTGTCCGCAGCGGCGTCGCGGCCGCCAGCGTACGCCATGCGCGTGCTCAACGCGAACACGCCGAGCGCGCTCATGACTTGTGAAGGGCCCCGCTGTTGGTTGCCAGATAGAGTGCGATGAGCTTCACCGTCGTTTGTCCCATCCCAGTAGTTGCCGGCATTTGCCGGATGCAGCAGATACTTCGACTGCGAGATCGCTGTCGTATTGCGTCTCGCCCGGACGATCATGGGTGACTGCGTGCCACTGTTCGATGTGCCCTTGCCAGTAAATTTCTTCCTTCCCATCGATCACCCAGGCGACTTCGCCCGCAAATGGAATCCACATATCGTCGTGCCAGCGATAGTCGGAGAACCGGCCACGCCAGGGTGTCGGCAGAAATGGTACTGTGGCCGACCGCGGCCGATCGGAGGCAAAACTCCCAGCGATTCGACCTTCACTGTCGAGGCTCAGCACAACTTCGGCCGCGGCATCACCTGAGCCGGCGCTTACGGCCAGTCTATCTGGTCCATCGACGCGCCAGTGCAGCGTGGTGTTGCGGAGAATGGCATCTGGCGCCCAGGCCAGTTCTGCGAGGTATCGCATCAGCTCGCCGCGCATGAGGGCGGACGAGTGTTCGGCGCAAACGATGGGGATGAAACCGAGTGCGGTCACTTCGAATTTCCCTTCGCCCTCCTTCAGAGCATCGCGCGCCGAGACCAGTCCGAAGGGACCGGCCCGAGCCCGCCAGTCAAATTCGCAAGCTCGCGTCGAGATCTTTTGGCTGGCGGTGAAAGACATCCAGGATTGAGCATTGATGGTCCGCTTCATCCGCCCCGTCTGTGTCAGCCGCACGCTGGATCGATCATCCCCGGGCTTCACGCCGAGCCGCAAGGCAAGGTCGTAGACTGCCGCTGGTAGTGGCGCCCTCGTCCGTTGATCGTCTTCGTTTCCAGTCACCCTCACGACAGCAGGGTACTCTCAACTGTTCGGCGCGCCGAGTAGGGGAGCGTGGTACCATACCCGAACCGCATGACAACGTCGGGACGGCGTCCCGTCATGCCAACAAGGCTAGCCAACTCCAGCCGCAGACTCGCAACTTCGACCGGCTGGTTGATGAACGCGTGCTTGAGCCCGAGTGCCGTCGCCTGCAACGCGAAGCGCTGGCAGGCGCGTCCCGCGCGCACCCAGTGATCTTTGTCGTCACGCTCGGAAACGAAGACGGCGACACCGGCCGACGAGCGCAAGTGCCCGGCATATTTTTTGTTCTCAGTGTCGGCTTTGAACACGCAATCGAACACGTGGGGGCCGAGCCAGGTTGGGAGGGCGGGGTTGCCGCTCGAGCAGCACGGCACCATTCGGGTTCTTCACTGCCGCCAGATACCCATCCATATCCGACGTATTGACCGACTTGCGGATTTGCAAGACGTACTGGTCGATAGAGTCTGGCCAGTTCTCGCTGGCGACAGCGGGGGTTGACATTCCGATGATGGTCAAAAGCGCGACGGCCGCACTGAGTTTGCGTAGCATGACGGGCCCCTCCACAGAGACCTCGAACAATTTCCCGGATCGCGAAAGTTATCGGCCGAACGCATTTCGATCCCTGTCCTGCACAGTGGACACGGATTGCTCAGCGTCGTGATGCTTCATCAGGGACGGACTGTGACCGATAGACGGACAGAGTGGTGCACTTCAGCTTCCTGACTGCCGAAGGCCCAATGGCGGATGACGAACCACCTGCTAACTCGTGAACACAACGACCCGTTCTCACGGAAGTTCCACAATAGCTGAATAAAGATCGCCAAGAGCAGACTCGGAAAATACTTAGACCTATTGCCGCTCGGCTGGCGGCCCCGAAAGGCGTGACGCTCGTCGAGTCATTCATCGAGATAGAGGGTGGTCCTGCTTCGACGCGTGCCTGGCATTGGGCACTTGTACGTTCGCTTTCTGAACCTGCTCACAGCCGCTATTGGCCCTCCTCGTCGATCGGCCGACCGGCACCGTTAGTCCAGAGCTGAGGCCATCGCGCCATCGCTCTCGGTCCGTGCGTCGAACGGTCGGTAACGGACGTCGAACTGTCGCGACCGACGCCGAGCGAAACTCAACATATTGACCCCAAGCGGTCATTGCCTTCCAAGATGGTCGGGTGCCTGGAGTCGCGGTGCGTCTCGACTGACTACTATACGACCAGACACTATCCTGGCCGTATCTGACAAACAGCTCTGTCGTCATCTCCGGCCATGCTGAGTTGCAGAATTCCTCGTATCTAGCCGCGGTCTGCGCAAACACCGGTCATCCTAGTATTGTCGGACGGGAGCACAACAAAGCATTGCTGTGGGTGAAATGTTTTCGTCGGACGGACTAGGCCCTCGCGGTCGATCTTATCGCCACTGATGCGATTGCATATCCCCGACTTCAATAGGTCCTCTAGTCAGCCGACGTTGATCGCGGCTATATTTGAGCAGATGACTGTGTATTGGAGAACGGATGCTAATGGTGGCACTGCGTTGCATCGGTATTCTGTTTATTCTTCATATCGGTACGTCGTACTTTGCCGCGGCCGACGACCGCGAGAAAAATCGGTCTCCTTTTGGAACCGCCGCAAAATCTGGCGAGGCGGCGTCCGGCGGATCGCCGTCTGAGTGCGATCAACTCGCAGGGAATCGGTATCATCCCGAGACCATCGGAGTTGGTGTCGGCTCGATGAGAATTCAACCCGAACGCGCCATTGCCATCTGCGAGAGCGAAGTGCACGCTGCGCCAAAAGCGCCACGGTTGCGCTACCAGTTGGGCCGCGCTCTGTTGGCAGGTCGTCACTTCGAACGCGCCCGCGCCGAGCTGGAACAAGGCGTCAAACTGGGTGATGGGCACGCCATGCTGCTGCTTGCAACCATGCTGCAACGCGGCGTGGCGGGAGGACACGACCACGAACAAGCAGCAAGCCTCGCCAAGCGAGCTGCGGAAGCGGGCCTGCCTTCGGCACTCAGCCGCCTCAGCTATTATTATCGAAATGCTATCGGCGTCCCCTACGATCTCGAGCAGGCCTACGAATACGCGAAGAAGGCCGCTGAAGCGGGCTGGGTCGACGGCATGGGCCAACTCTCTATTGCGCTAACTGAAGGCGCCGGCACATCGAAAAACGCAGATGAAGCAAACCGGTGGAGTGCCATTTTCGCTGCAAGGGCGCGCTCAATCGCCGAAAGTGGTGACGGTTTTGCCATGCGGCAGCTTGGCTACGCCTTTTCCAAAGGCTGGGGCGGGCCGGTTGATCATGTCGCTGCGGTCAACTGGTATCGAAAGGCCCTTGACGCTGGTGATCCGTTTTCGCTGCATTCGTTGGGTTGGGTTCATGAGCGCGGTCTCGGTGTTACCAAGAATGAAACGGCTGCCTGTGATTTCTATGAGCGATCGGCAGCGATAGGAGAGTCAGCCTCTCTCAACAACTTCGCCCTTTGCTATGAACGCGGGACAAGCCGCACCGTCGATCTCGCGAAGGCGCTGAAACTCTTCGAAGCAGCCCGCCTTGGAGGTAATGCCTACGCATCGCGCAGCATCGGGCGCTTCTATCGACACGGTCGAAGGGTCGCAACAGATCTCGCTAAGGCTGCTTTGTTCTATCGCGAATCTGCGCTGCGCGGGCTGCCCGCAGGCATGCTTGACTACGGGGTGATGCTGATCAAGGGCGAAGGCGTCGAAAGGGATCTCAGCGGTGGATGCGATTGGTTCGCGAAGGCCGCCCGACGTGGTCACGCTCGATCTATCAACAATCTCGGGATCTGCTATCTGTCGGGCGAAGGCCGGCAGAAGGACGCGGCGAGGGGGGTAGCGTTGCTGGAGCAGGCCGTCGCTCTGGACGATGATTTGGCAATTCGAAACCTCGCCAGGCGCTTGCTCGCTGGTATGGATGTGACACGCGATTATGAACGGGGCATCGCTCTGTTGCGCCGGTCCGCGGAGGCAGGTTCACACGCCGGCATGGTCGATTACGGCACTGCCTTGCTGGTGGCCAAAACAAGCACGAAGGACACGAAAGCCGGTTGCGAGATGCTCAAGAAGGCCGCCGATGACGATGTGGCGGGCGGCATGTTCGGTTATGGCTATTGCCTTGAAAACGGATTGACCGGGAGGAAGCGCCCAAAGGACGCTTTGACGTACTATGAGCGGGCTGGCGCGAGCCATCATCAGCTCGCGATTCTCGCCGCGGCGCGACTGCTTGACGAAGGGATCGCGGGAAAGCCGGATGGTACAAAGGCTGCGTTCTGGCTTCGGAATGGACTTGCCACGGGCGATACCCGGCTCGCCAGCAATTTGATCAGTACGCCGCACGCCTGGTCTCTTTCGACGCGACGCGCACTACAACGCCTACTGAAGAGCGAAGGGCATTACGCTGGAACGGTTGACGGCCGCTTCACGGCGCAATTGGATGAGGTCCTTTGGTCGCCAGCTTTGATCAAAGCGCCTGCGGAGGGCGACAAGCGCCTGATCCAAGAGATTGTGCGCGTACCGGAAAAGGGGGCGGAGCACGGCATCGTCGTTCGGCTGTGCCGCTCGGGTTCGGTCAAGGCGAGAGCGCTGGTCGTAATCAATCACGGCGCAACAAATCAAGTGAAGCAGCGCCGAGAGACTCGGGCCACCGCCTGCGGTGAGCTGGCCCAATTTTTCACGGACCGTGGCTACATCGTCGCGTTTCCGCTTCGCCGTGGCTACGGCGAAACGGGCGGGGCGCTTACAGAACTCGACCGTGCGGGATGCAAGAGCGGCAGCAATCTCGCACGCGGCGGTCGCGAGATCGCGAAAGACATCAGAACAGTTATCAATCACCTAAGTGCGCGCGAAGCCGTCAGCGACGGGGACACTCTGGTCATCGGGCATTCCGGGGGCGGTTGGGGCGTCCTGGCGCTTGCCGGCAACGTGCCGAAAGGCATCGCGGGAATCGTCAATATTTCTGGCGCGTACTTATCGCGTAGAGGCCTGCCGAGTACCTACTGCGGTGACATGCATGTAACAGCGGCCGCGAGCTTCGGGAGAGCGGTGACAGTACCGTCGCTGTGGATCTACGTCGAAAACGACAGCTATGTCGAAGCGCGCGTTGCGAGACAGATGCACGCGGCCTTCGCGCGTGGTGGATCGAAGTCCGAACTCGTGGTGCTGCCCAAGTTCCGAGCGGAGGGGCACTACATATTCCAAGATGGTGCGGTTGACGCATGGGGCCCGGCCATCGACAAATGGCTCAATGCGCTCACTCCTGCAGGAGTGGCCGAAAGGCATTAGTGGCGGCCGACCGGGCTTCCCAATTGAGCCCCGAATGTCGGCTCGTGGCCCTTCGCGTCGGCTTGCTGCGATGTGGAGTCCGTCCGCACCTGAAGGTGAAGCAGTTGCGCGTAGGTTCGGTAACGACGGCAGATTCTGACCCACAGAAGAACAAGACGACGGCGGAGCAACCGCCATCGCCTATGCGCGCTTGTTTCAAGGGCTGCGATCAGTCGGCGGGCCCCGCGAAGAGGATGAGATTGCCGTCGGGATCAAGAAGGATGAAGTTTTTTGCACCCCAAGGCTCCTTTTTCAGTCCTTGGTGGAAGCTCACGCCAGCGGTTTGGAACTGCAAGAAGAGCTGCTTGATCTCAGCTGCTGTGTCGACAGTGATCGAGGCCGACAGAAGGTGCTCGCGCTCGCGAATATCCCCGACAAAGACCGGCTCGCAAACAAGCCGCAGGCACAGCCGCGCACGGTCGCGCTTGACCAAGCCATAAAACAGCGGGTCGCCATAAACAAATTCGACCGCAAACCCGAGTTTGGACGTGAAGAAGTCGCATGAGGCCTTGACGTCAGCGACGTAGAGGTGGGCTTCTGTCCCACTTAGGATCGTCGGTGTCGTTGCCTGCTTGACTCGAGTGTTCATGGCTAGGGCTCCTGTTTTGAGCGCCTGCCATCCCTCGAATCCCAATTGGCGTGCGACAAGCTCCTGCGCATCGCTAAGCTTGAACGATGCCGCCAGCACCTGATGGTCGTCGAGGTGCCGAAACCGAGGCAGAGCAGCTCTGATCTCCGCGGCAACCGGATGATACCGCTCACGATGCCAGCGCAGATATTGCTTGGCCTGCTTCTTCAGGTTTTCGAGGTTCGGCATGGGCGCAACTACGGTTCACATATCGTAGGTGGGCATAGCCCCTTCGGCCTCGGCCGATGCGCCCTACTGCAACTGCTCCACAATGCCCGCGCCGACGGCGGATTGTCAACGGCGGCCATGACAGCTATGGCCCGACGCGGAACTTCGCC
>LNEA01000011.1 GCA_001464855.1 Rhizobiales bacterium Ga0077530 | reverse complement strand
ACTTCCGGGCAATGCCCTATTCCGCGGTAGCTCAATGGTAGAGCAATCGGCTGTTAACCGGTTGGTTGTAGGTTCGAGTCCTACCCGCGGAGCCAATACAACTACCGAATTTTTCCACTAGACGCTTGATTTTTCAACAAGTTCAGCCATTCGCTTAATTCTAGCTCAACCTTCCCCTCTTGTTGAGACGGATAGGTCCCCGCTTCGCAAGCCCGGACGAGATCTTCCAGGTTGGCCTTCCAAGCGGCCTCGTGATTGGGGCAATGGATCGACCATGCTCTAGGGTCACCGAGGTAAAGACATGTGTACGGTGACCGCTCTACTGCCGACCTGACGTGCGACTCCCAAGGCCAGTATGAGCTAGCTCCACCCAGTTTCATATAAAGCCAGCGCTTCCACGAGGTTTGGGTGCTCGGCAGAGGGAGGATACTCACCAACCTTCGACGGTCGACGACAAAGCGACGGCTCGAGAACTCCTTCTGCTCGCGTGGCGGCACAGCCTTCTTGCTCGGCCCCCCCATGGGCGCAACGAAGAGAACGTCGTTCCGCGCCTTTAGCACATCGATTGCGGTTGCGATCCACGAGTAGCCAGCAGCCGAGTACATTAGGATATCGCAGTCGAAGTGACATACATAGTCGGTCGGTGCCCGCTCTATGCCGAGAGCCCAGCCGAGAAGGGGAATGCCACGGAAGTCCCTCTGCCGACAAATGCGATGTCCAAAATGCTTCCGCTCAATATCGACGCGCCGCTCCGAGGTCTCGATGATAGTGTCGATCTCTCCCGCGGCGAGCATATCTCCCGCAACTTGCTTCAGTTGAGCAGTGGAGGCGTGACCAGCGGGAAATCGAGGGCTTCGTATCGTGTCGAGTGTCAACGCGCGATGTCGAAAGGCGAAGCCTGAAGTGCGAATGGCATGGTTGAACAGTGCGCGCACATGACCGGCGTCATCCGGACCAGCCAACATCACGATCGAGCAATCCATCAAGTTCACCCATTCAGCAACAATCAGGCAATCGATCGTCCCTGCCTCCTATCGACCAGAAGCGTCCACAGCTTACAGCGCGCGTGCACTTGGGTGCGCGCATTGCCAAGTCACGCTCCCCTTGTATGCTGTCTCCAGTTCGATGAGAGACCATTTCGGCCACTGGCGACATCGATCGCCCAACGTAGCATCATTCATTAGAGGGGCGCATTGCATGTTCCAGGATGACGATTTCATCGCCGGCAGCGCTGTCTCAAGAACGAAATCATGACGTTTAAGCATTATCTCAAGCAACGAGTGGAACGTGCTTTTGGCCTGCGGATCTATCGCTCAGCGACCCCTCTCGGCCTGGATCTAATTAACGACTTGAAGCGCATAGCCCCACAGTTCCAGCCACGAATTATCTTCGACGTTGGAGCCAACGTCGGTCAAACCTCTTTATACTTCAACAGTCTTTGGCGTGATGCGGAAATCTATGCATTCGAACCCGTCACCGCGACGTATGAGAAATTGACGCGGGCGGTAGAGGGGCTCGGATCTAAAATTCACTGTGCAAAACTCGCTTTGAGCGACAAATCCGGCAAAGCGTGTATCCATCTTTCCAACAACTCCGTATTTGCCACGTTGAACCCACTGGCCGTATTGCCCGAAGCGCTCTCCGGTGAAAAAGAGAGTGTCACCACCACAACTGTGACGGAATGGTGCACCTCTAGAGGTCTACCAAGGATAGATTTGTTGAAGGTAGACGCTGAGGGGCACGATTTATGTGTTCTGATGGGGGCGGCTGCGATGTTTGAGCGTCAAACAATCGGGGCTGTGCTCGTGGAAATTCATTTAGGTCCAAAGGGCGATCCAAAATTGGATTCCGTCCGAGGCTGGCTGGAGCAGTACCACTACGTCCTGTGTGGAATTTATGATCAGCACTGTTGGTCCGCCAAAAGGCTTTTCTTTGGTAACTTCTTGTTTCTCCCGGCCAGGATGATCTCGCAATGAAATTGCTTACTTTTCTCATTTGCACTCGCGATGGCTCTGCGACCTTGGTGGAGTGCATTGCTCACATCGGGCGGCAGGTGGGCATCTCCCATGAGGCGTTTGAAGTTGTCATCATCGACAATGGTTCGACCGACGACACGGCACGTGTCGCGCTGTCGGCGCTCGCAGACCTTAAATGCGCGACGAAGTTCGCTGTCGAATCGAAGAGAGGGAAGGTCAACGCACTCCTGCGTGGCTTGCGGTTGTCGGAGGCACCTTTAGTTGCCGTCATTGATGATGACAATCTACTTGGGGACGAATTTGCCCTTCGCACAGTTCAGTTGTTTTCAGATTTTGAGCACTTGGGAATGGTGGGGAGCGCCAACACGATCAAGTCAGAGAACGTACCCGATTGGTTCCAATTATCGCCGGGCATGTACGGATGTGGGAGCCCGCATTTATTTGGAGAGCTCGAAACAGTAGATCAATACCGGAAGATTGCGTCGCATGGAGTGATAGCCGGTGCCGGAAGCACTTTCCGGAAAGATCCGCTGCTGCGAGCTTTGGAATTAGATTTCCAGTTTTCCAACAATACTTTTAGAGACGGGCGGATGGCGGTGACCGGGGAAGATACCGAGCTATGCCATCTGTTCCAGTATTGCGGGTATTGGTTCGGTTTCGATAAGCGCATTACGCTTCAGCATCGGATCCACCGAAGGCGTCTCACTTGGCCGTATGCCTGTCAGCTGTCGCGCAGCGTTGGTGCGGGGGGACCGGTATACGATGCCTTCATCTGGATGGGGAGCAACTACCCGAGGCCCTGCGGCGGCACATGGTGGTGGCTGGCAGCCCGCAGGGTCCGTAAGCTCGCGAAGCTGCTACCACGCGTTCTGTCGAAGCGCATGCAGCCATCAAAAGAAGCGCTGGCATGGCAATCCGAATTGGGTGGATTGCTTCGCTTGTGTCAGGAGCGGGGCGCATTCACTAAAAAAATGCAGGAGATGACCCCCTAATCCACTTTGATCTTGAAACCTGATTTGACGGTGCGCAGCACGACGAGGCTGGTGTAGCGGCGGACGATGGGATTTTCGGTCATCAGCCGCTCGATGAACTGGTTGTATTCCTCGAGGTCCTTGACGCTGACCAGCAGGACGTAATCCGAGGAGCCGGTCACGTACCAGCCGGACTGCACTTCGTCGGCGCCCTGCAGCCAGCGCTGAAATTGATCGAGCCCCTGGCGGTGCTCAGTCTGAATTTCGATCTCCACCAGAATAGTGAGCACGCGGCGCGAAATCACACCGTCTTTCTTGAGCCGCGCCAAACGCCGCTGCACCGCCGACGGCGACAGCGGCACGAGCGCCGATAGCGCCTCGCTGGTCAGCTCCGCATTCTCTTGCACGATGTCGAGCAGTCGCTTGTCGAGCTGGTCCACGCGGTATTTTCCTGTCTTGCGGCCTGAATAAGCGGATATAACGCGTCGTATCGGTGTTTCTTGCGCAAAATCCGACCGAACCATCGATAGCATTCCCCGATGCAAGAGCAATCCCCTCTCTCGGCGGCACGGATCGAACAGGCGCGCGGTCTCATCGATCCCGTCTTCCTCAATATGCCGCTCGTGTCCGACCCGGGCCTCGACCGTGATCTCGGCATCCGGATTCATCTAAAGATCGAGCTGGACAATCCGATCCGCAGTTTTAAGGGCCGCGGCACGGGATTCTTCGTCGCGACTGGACTGCCCGCCGGCGTTCCCGTGGTCGCGGCGTCCGCCGGCAACTTCGGCCAGGGCCTCGCCTACAACGCCCGCAAACGCGGGCACGCGGTCACCGTATTTGCGGCACGCGGCGCCAACACCACGAAGATCGACGCCATGCGCCGGTTCGGCGC
>LNEA01000010.1 GCA_001464855.1 Rhizobiales bacterium Ga0077530 | reverse complement strand
ACGACGGAGCGGGCCGACACGATCGGCGACGGCATCGCCGTCCGCGTCCCCGTCCCGTTCGCGCTCGACTGCATGAAGACGACGATCGACGACGTTCTTGTCGTGTCGGACAACGATCTGATTGCGGCCATGTCGCTTATCGACGCCCACCTCGGACGGCGCATCGAACCGGCGGGCGTGGCTGGCTTCGCTGGCCTACTTCGCCACCGTGATGCGTTCATCGGCCAGCGCGTCGCGACCGTCCTCTGCGGCGGCAACTTGACCAACGAACAAACTGCGATGTGGTTCGCCTGATCGCGCCGCAATCGCCAACGATTACAGGAGAAATCAGCCCATGGCGAAGACCGTCAACATCAATGCCGACCTCGGCGAAAGCTTCGGCCACTGGACGCTTGGCGACGATGCCAAGCTGCTGAAGATCATCAGTTCCGCCAATATCGCGTGCGGGATGCACGCGGGCGATCCGACCGTCATGCGCAAGACCGTCGAGCTTGCCAAGGCGAACGGCGTCAGCGTCGGCGCGCACCCGGGCTTCAACGACATCTGGGGTTTCGGGCGACGCGAAATGCAGATGCGCGCCAACGACCTCGAGAATCTCGTCGCCTATCAAATCGCGGCGCTGATCGGGATCAGCGGGATGGTCGGCGTGCCGGTCACGCACGTCAAACCGCATGGCGCCTTGCACAACATGGCGAGCCGCGATCCGGACATGGCGCGCGCGGTTGTCCGTGGCATCAAGGCGATCGATCCGAAGCTGGTGCTGGTGTGCCTGACGACGCTGGAACTCGACAAGGCCGGCCGCGCCGCGGGGCTGCCGGTGGCGCGCGAAGGCTACATCGATCGGCTCTACGAAGATGACGGATCGCTGACGTCGCGGATGCGCGATGATGCCATGATCCACGATCCCGCAGCGGCCGCCGCGCATGTCCTACGCATGGTCGTCGACGGCGTGATCGTCTCGCGGACGGGCAAGCGCATTCCGTGCACGATCGACTCGCTCTGCATCCATGGCGATGAGCCGACGACGCTGGCAACGGCAGCAGCAGCGCGCGCCGCGCTCGAGCAGGCCGGCGTCCGGATCGTCACACTGCCGGAGATGGAGGTTGCCAAAGGGGCGGCCTGAGGCTGAATATCAGGGCTCGGGAAGGAAACGTC
>LNEA01000009.1 GCA_001464855.1 Rhizobiales bacterium Ga0077530 | reverse complement strand
GCGAGCGCACCGGCCTCGATGTCCGGCCGCAGATCGAGGACTAGGGTGGCGGTCGGCTGACGGGCCAGTGTCTCGCGCAGCGCTGGCGACAATGCATAGATGGCGCCACCTTCCAGGCCGGAGTGGGTAACGATTGCTTCGCCGCGCTGGCTGACGGGGCCGCAGCTCACGGCGATGCGTTTCAGAGGCGTGCCAGCAAAGCGCTCGGCGGTCTGCGGCGACCAGGCGATCGCTACGCCGCCGTTCGAGGGCTGCAGCGGCAAGACATCGATGCCAGCGGCTGCCAGCAGTGTGGTCCAAGTACCGTCGGATCCGAGGCGCGGCCAGCTTCCACCGCCAAGCGCGAGCACAACGGCGTCGGCGGGACGTTCCAACCGCGCACCATCTGGGCCTTCGAGTGTCAGCGTGCGGTTTGGCGCGATTGCGAGTAGCCGGTGCCGGGTCAGCAGCGTGACGCCGACCTGCTCGAGACGCGCAAGCCACGCCCGCAGCAGCGGCGACGCTTTCATCGCGCGGGGAAAAACCCGACCACTGCTGCCGATAAATGTTGGCTGTCCCAAGCTTTCTGCCCACGCGATGAGGGCCGACGGTGGGAATGCCCGAATCGCCGCCTCGACCAACGGCCGCGACGACCCATAGCGCGCGAGGAAAGGCTCGAGATCCTCGCTGTGCGTGAGGTTCAAGCCGCCGCGGCCGGCCATCAACAGTTTGCGCCCGGCGCTTGGCATTCGCTCGACGACGGTCACGCGATGACGCGCCGCCGCTGCGATCTCGGCGGTCATCAGGCCGGCGGGGCCCGCGCCAACGACGATCACGTGGCGCGGCTCAGCGACGACTGCACGACGCGGCTCCGCTTCGGAATCGCTCACCAGACGCCGGTGTTCGGCATCGACTTCCATGGCTCCGCCGGGGCCTTGGCCTCGCCCTTCTGGAGGATTTCGATCGAGATGTTGTCGGGCGAGCGAATGAACGCCATGCGGCCGTCGCGGGGAGGGCGGTTGATCGTGACACCGGCCTTCATCAGGCGGTCGCATAGCGCGTAGATGTCGTCGACCTCGTAGGCTAGATGGCCGAAATTGCGCCCGCCCGAATAGCTTTCGGGGTCCCAATTGTAGGTCAGTTCGACGAGCGGGGCGTTGCCGGCCTTGCCCGCCTCGACGTCGTCGGAACTCGCAAGAAAGATCAGTGTAAAGCGGCCTTCTTTGCTCTCGCGGCGCTTGATCTCGGTCATGCCGAGCTTGTTGCAGTAGAAATCCAGGCTCTTGTCGACATCGGTGACGCGCACCATCGTATGAAGATACCGCATGCTTCCTCCAAACCGATCGCTGTTTTGCCGGGTAGCCGGCAGGTCCGAGTGACAGGTAGCATAGTTTGACGATCTGTCCGGTCGCAAGGCACGCTGAGCCGCGAAGGCAGCCTGACATCCGTTCAGAAGGCCGTGACGCGGATGCGCCGGTCTCATTTATCCCGCGTTTGACTTCCCTCGTCGCTTTGCCGTGGTAGTGGACTCGTCCAACCCATTGATGCGGTGAAGAACGTCCGGATCAAACGGGGCGTCGGACAGGGCGTACGGCGCGAATCAGACGACGGAGCACAAGCAATTCGAAGCGTTCAATTCGGCCGCGACTTGGTCCGCCGGATCGCAACCCACAGCTTAGAGCGCCTCTGATTCTGTCAATGGACGGATGGCTGAGCGAGTTGATAAATCCAAACATAAACAAAACGTTAATCGAACATAAATCAGATATGAAATTACCCCGACAAAGCAGCTTTGAGGACAAGGTGACGCGAATGTGCCACAGTGAACGCGGGCCATCCTGGTATGTTGCCCCCGTCGGCGCAGGTGGTCGTGATTCGAGAGGGCAAATCGGGTTTCGACCTCAGTGCGATACGACGCAGTGGCAGTTATATTAACAGTGAAGTGGGGTTCAGAAATGGGGGATTCCTCGAAAGAGCCGCCGAATATGGGCGAGGTCACCGGGTTTGATCCGGCGGCCGGCCTAGGCGAGCACGCCGATGGAGTTGAGGTCGTTGAGATTGCGGGCGCCATCAAATGGTTTGACGCCTCCAAGGGCTATGGGTTTATCGTTCCCGACAACGGCATGACGGATGTGCTCCTTCATGTAACCTGCCTTCGAGCCGGTGGATTTCAGACCGCCTACGAGGGGGCCCGGGTGCACGCCCAGGCGCTCAAGCGTCCCAAGGGGATGCAGGCATTCCGCATTATCAGCATGGACGAAAGCACAGCGATCCACCCCTCGCAGCTACCGCAGCGCACCCACGTTGTGGTGGTGCCCGAGAGCGGCTGGGAGCGGGCCATCGTGAAATGGTTCAATCGCGTGCGTGGGTTCGGTTTTCTCACCCGCGGCGAGGGAACTCCGGACATCTTCGTGCACATGGAGACCCTGCGCCGGTTCGGTTTCACCGAACTGAGGCCCGGACAGATGGTTCAGGTGCGCTGGGGAATGGGCTATAAGGGCTGCATGGCGGCTGACCTGCGCCCGGACGGGACCTCGGGATTGCCGCCCTCTCACTGAGAGCGGAGCGCTATCTTGAGTCTTCGGACACCGACGATACCCAGGACCGCGCCAAGCGCGGTCCTGTTTTGCTTGTTGATCGCCTCTCTGGTCGCGATGATGGGCGCACCCCATGCACAGACCGAGATCAAGATGCGACGCGACACGCTGACCATGCACACGGCCGGCGGGGCCCATCGGATCGACATCGAGGTGGCCGAGAGCGACCGCGAGCAGCAGCACGGCCTGATGTTCCGCCAGTCGCTCGGCGACAGTGAGGGGATGCTGTTCCCCTACCCGAGCGCCCGCGAAATCACGATGTGGATGCGCAATACATTCATCTCGCTCGACATGATCTTCATTCGCGGCGACGGCATCGTCCATCGCGTCGCGACCGACACCGAGCCGTTTTCGGAGCGGATTATTCCCTCCGAGGGCAATGTAACGGCGGTCCTCGAGATGAAGGCCGGCTCCGCGCGGCGCCTCGGCATCAAGCCGGGGGACCGCGTCGACTACAAGCACTTCAAGCCTGCGGCAAAACGCTGAGGCGGGGTGGTGCCAGGGTATTCGCGGGCTCAACCCCGCGAACTATCTTGACGCTCGCCGCCGGGCAGGCCACTTAGAGCGCGGATCGGGGCATAGCTCAGCCTGGTAGAGCACCTGCTTTGGGAGCAGAATTAATTGCTCGCCATATCGCACCATAGGTGCCGGGTCCGCCAAAAACCCTGATTTTACAGGGTTTGCACCTTGCCATTTCAACCATCGTATCCACCTCTACCGGAACGATGGGAGTGCAAAATTGCACTTGAAGCTCACAGACCTCGCATTGCAGCGTCTTCCAATCGGCACGCATTGGGATGAGACCACGCCAGCCTTCGGGGTGCGCGTCGGGAAGCGTGCCAAGACCTTCTTCTGCATCCGGGATGGCGGTCGGCGCATCACGATAGGGCGCTACCCGAGCATGAAGCTCGTGGACGCGCGGATCAAGGCCAAGGGCCTTCTCCTCGGGGTCTACGAGAAGCGCACCGCTCCGGGCTACCTGGAGGCCGTGGAGAGCTATCTGAAGCAGGTAAAGCCAGACCTGAAGCTGAAGACGTACAGCGAGTACGCTCGCATCCTGCGGCGTATGCCGTTTATCACCGTCGAGGTATCGCCTAGCGAGATAGCCTCCTGTCTTGAACAAATACCGAAGGCCTCAACACGGGCGCACGCATATGCGGCTCTCAAGACTTTCTTCAATTGGTCGATGCGGAATGAGTACTGCGAGTCGAATCCGGTCACTCGTGTGCGTCCTCCAAAAAAGCTGGCAGCGCGAGAGCGCGTTCTTGAAGATCACGAGCTAAAGGCCATTTGGCACGCGTGCGATAAGCTCGGCGGTTACGGGACACTGGTTCGGCTTCTGATGGTCACAGGCCAGCGCAAAGGACAATTCGCCCGGCTTCAGGAAGAGTGGGTGGACTTCAAACACAAGCGCTTCGCGTGGCCAGGCGGCGCGATGAAGGCAGGCCAGCCGCATACGTTGCCGTTCTCAACGCTGGCTGAGTACCTAGTGCGCAAGGAAGTACCGATCGACGGTTTCTACTTCACGCCGCTGGCGAAGATTGGTCAGCCCTTCACGGCGTGGAGCAAGAACAAGGCGGCCCTCGATAAGCTCGTGGATCTCGATCACTGGACGCTTCATGATCTGCGGCGCACGTGGTCCACGAATGCAGCGCGCTTAGACGTGCCGCCGCACATCACTGAGCGGGTGTTGGCGCATGTCGCGCCTGAAGGAAAAGTTGCGTCGATCTACAATCGCTTCAAGTACGAGAACGAGATGCGTGACGCGATGCAGACGATGGCGGATTTCGTTGCATCGCTTCTAGTCGAGGTCAATGAGGAGATCCGCAGGAACTTTTTGTAAAAAGACAAAGTATGAGGGGCTAACGCTTGCTAAGCGTGAATTCTTTGGCAGGTGGATCGTAGACCAGCCTGTAATGCTTTAAGAGATCTCGGCCGATCAGCATCGGGTGGCGCTCGGGACGGTCGCTACCCGTGACGAGAACTTCCACTTCGTCCATTCCTTGGATCGTGATGTTCGCGCGGAAAACAAGGTCTTTCACTCCGGCTAAGATAGGGTCAGCTATCGTGCGCTTGTCTACGTGCTGAGGAAATTTTCTGGCTGCGTGCAGTATCCTGTTGTGAATGAGTGTGTGTTCCGCGCCGGTGTCGATGAGGCATGCGCTTCCGGAGAGCACCGACATGCCGCCGATGGTCGCGTCGACGTAGACAATCGGTGATCCAGCAACGGTGTCGTCCGTCTGGGATTGCTGGCGGTCGAGATTGACTATTTTGGTTGTCTTCATCGGCGATCTATAAAGCCGCGTCTATAAATGCGCCATACCCTGACAGACAGCATCTGCAGGGTTCCGGTGAGAAGGCTATGTGGTCCCAGGACGAAGCTATCTCTGCCCCCTGTGACGGGCGAGGCTCTCCATCGTTACGATCACAAGCAGACTTAGGAGCGGGTGACTATGGCTAGCCCTTGGTCCCGCTTTTCAGAAGTCGCCTCCTGTCTGCCGACGATCGTGAGTGAGTTTCATGCGCTGCCTGCCGCAATCCCCTCGTGTGCCGGGAAGTTTATTCCGGACGTTCCCTGGATTGGTCCTACTGGGATGACAAGGATCTCAAACGCAAAAAGCGCCCCGAAGGACACTTGATGCGATGGTGCCGATTAAGGCGCGGGAAGTGCCGATCGCTCGGCATCTCTCGCACTTTAACTGTGCCTTGATCTTCACCATGAGTTCATTATGATGCATTTGCGTGCAATCAAGCAATACCTAAGAGTGGATAACTGAATCTAATTTAAAATTTGGGAGGTTTAAATGCGCGGGTTGTCGGCCCTGCTTGTAATGTTTTTGATCTTCAGTGTCGGAGCTTTAGCTGACCCTAGATGGCCCAATACGTCGGTGGATGCATCAGCAAACACAGAGGATGCATCGAAAAAGGAATTTGGTTGGCAACGACTGCCGGTCAATAAGCGGACCGGAGTGCGCTTGATGAACAAGGACGGATCGCTACCTATCAGAGCGAAGACACTGCAGGTGTCGGCTCCTTGGGTGCATTGGCGTTGCGCGCCAAGTAACTGTGGCTCTATGTCTTGGGTGACATCAGCCGACGGAAATTTGACAAAAACACCGGGGATCAATTTTCGTGCTCCCAACATGTATCAATTCGGTGTCGTTCTCTATCAGATCCAAACGTCTGCAACTGGGCCCACAATTACCGTTAACTCATGCAAAGTATATAATGGCGCCGCGCTTAATCCTGGCGACGTCTGCACGTTTGACTATTCGTTGGATATATTTGCGAACGTCAACGATGTCGTTGATGGCCAAGCGGTCTACGATGGGAATAATTACGCATATGATGACAATCATGGACCAGATGGGACCGCTGCAGGCTTCAGTTTAATTGTCAGAATTCTCACTCAGTAGGTTTCTGTAGCCATCGCGAGGTTGCCGCCTTCCGCGCATTCTCGCTTCGCCACTTTTTCCCGTACTTCCGGTTCCGCCGCTTGTTGAGGTGCCGCATCACAGCCGACACTTCGGATTTCTTCATGCACCCAGCATACCACGAGCGTGGTCGGTGCTTGCCGCGAGTTATCCCCACTGATGCTTGCGGAGCGCACGTTTGTGCGTATACTGCATATCAGGCGGTTCGCTGACAACTTCATAGGATTTCATCGCATCTCCAATCTCGGCAGTGAGACCTAAGAGACCCCGCTGCCAGGGCCTGGGGATGCGAGATCGGTCGTGGGCTCCAGGGCGTAGGGACCGCCTGGCTACAGTACATCCCGTCTGATGCTCTGGCGCCCGTGACCGATCATTACCAGCTCAATAATAAGCAATATGACCAAAACAGTTTGTCTTGCGGTCGGTATGTGGATTGGGATCGCATTGGTCTACGCGATCAACTGGTATGGAGCAGTACACGGTCTGTGAGTTCGATGGTGCGAGCATCTATACGAAGCTCGTCACATCGTTGAAAGCGGAGAGGCTTGATCGCCTCTGGCACCTGTCCGACGTGAAGTACAATCGGGCGATGCAGACAGCGTCGCTGTGCTTGGCGACCGTGACGACGTGCTCAGCAATCTTGTTCACTTAGCAGCCTAGAGCGTTTTGATCGCGTGCTGTGGGGTCACTTTCGTTTGCCTCTAGGCGGCGAAAACTACAGCACGTGGTCAGAGCGAAAATGAATATGAAAAACATCCGACAGATAAATGTCTACAAGGTCCTCAACGGTTACACCGTGGACCTGAAAGGCGAGAAGGACGGCAATCCGTTCTACAGCGAGACACGAGTAGCTTTCGACCTCGACGAGGTGAGACGGATGCTCGACGAGATGCTCGTCTAGCGTATGGAGAGCAGCGACAACGACAGGCGCGAGAAGGAAATAGTCCGCGAGTGGCAGAGCAGGTCACGTACCGCTGGCGACTACAATTGGCAGAAGGCCAACGCCTGGAGCGGACAGGGAGATTACACAGCAGCAGACCACGGCGAAGCCCCACAGGGAGCGCGGTGGTAGGCGATTAAATGGCTTAACACAACGATATTTTATGACTACCAACACTGACTGGCTTCCACCTGGTTACAAGGTCCCGAAGCCGCCTAGCGACTACATGAACTTAGAAGACGGAGCGAACAAGTTTCGCGTCATGTCTGCGCCCGTGATGGGCTACGAGTACTGGAACACAGCTGGCAAGCCAGTGCGCTCACCTCAAATGTGGGAGGAGCAGCCGTCTGATTTGCGCATCGATAAGCGCAGCGGCAAACTCGAACGCATCAAACACTTCTGGGCATTCATCGTCTGGAACTACGATGCAAAGCGACTGCAGGTCCTTGAGATCACTCAGTCGACGATACAGAGCAACATTCAGGATTTGGTCGACAATCCAGACTGGGGTTCGCCGACCGGCTTCGACATCACGGTCAACAAGAAGGGCAAAGGCCTGGAGACTGAATACTCCGTGCAGCCATCGCCGCACAAAGACGCACCGGAGGAAGCTGCCAAAGCGATGAGGTCGACGAAGATCAATCTGTCCAAGCTCTTCGAGGGCAAGGAACCGGTAGAGCGCGACGAGACGAATGACAGGGCACTGGATGAGTTCGATAGGACCTTGGGCGGCGATGGAGAGACGGTCATCAACTAGCTATGTGGCACGCCGTCATCCGCAGCGGGAACATGGCGATGGCCAGGACCACGGCCGACCGCTTCACCGACTGGAAGCGTGCCAATGAGGGCGTCGAGATCGTCATCGAGCCTTGGAAGCCAAACCGCACCGACCGCCAGCACCGCTTCTACTGGGTTTACCTGGAAGCGATCTCGCGCGAGAGTGGCGACGACGCTGTGTCGCTGCATGAGTACTTCAAGCGCAAGTTCTTGAAGCCGGATGTGCGAACAGTGCGAGGCGAGACGTTCGAGATCGTCCGCAGCACGACCAAGCTCAAGAAGCAGGAGTTCAGCGACTACATCGAGCGCATCGCGGTGGAGACCGGCATCGCGCCGCCCGATCCTGCTGCTGTGGGCTACATCAGCAACACGGGCTCGATGAAGACAGATTACAAACCGTCCCGCGCCGAGATGGAGATCCCGGAAGGCGGGCCACAATTCTAATTATGAGAGAGATAAAATTTAGAGCGTGGGACGAGGAGGCAGAGCTTTGGCGCTACTTCACGTTAGCGGACGCAATGGTGGGACGCTTGGTTCGCCCTGACGGCATGATGCGGTTCTCGCTTGTGCGACAGTGCCAATTCACCGGCCTCAAGGATAAGAATGGGAAGGAGATTTATGAGGGCGACATCTTGCGCGACGGTAAGGACCCACAGGTGTGGCAGGTAGATTTCTATCGAGGCTCCTTCTGGTTCGTAAATCCCAACAACGAAGGCAACCGCAACACATACGATTGGCTCCTCGACAGGAGCTTTTGGGGCAAGTACGCCGTCATCGGCAACATCTGGAAGAACCCCGACCTCCTCACCGCCTAACATATGGACCCGATCAGCAAGGTCATTCAGCAGACCAGCCGCCCAGCGAAGGCGCGGAGGTCGAGCGAGCGTTCGGACCTAATCCAGTACTTCATGGACACCGTGAACAGGGAGCGCGTGCGTGACAAGCGCAAGCCGCTGCCGTTCCTGTACTTCGCGCGCAAGTGTACGGGGTTGGAGCTGAAGGACCTCTACTACCTCAAGTCCATCTGCGAGGACGCGGACCGGCGCGGTGGGTGGAAGGACAAGGACGGCAAGTGGCATCCGACGAGTTTTGGGAAGGTGTTTTTCGGGAGCCTCAAGGCGAAAACAAGCGAGCTATGAAGTACGTCATCCTGGTGCCGATCGCGACGTTTTTGATCGGCTTCTGGGCGCTTTGGGTCACATCTGGCATGAGGTTGCGGGAGAGCGAGCGGGAGCTGTGCTGGGCGCTGCCAAGCTGCGAGAAATTATAAGCATCACTGAATTCAACTATGAAATACGCAGGCAACATTACGATCGTAGATGACCAGGGCGAGGCGGTTTTTGAGCATGAGCTGAGCGCCGACGAGATTATCGACGTGCTATTGAAGCGGCCGGAAGAGCCGGAGCATGAGGAGGACGCTGAGCCGCAGAAGGCGAAGGTCCGCAAGTGCGGGACGTGCAGCAAGAAGGGTCACACTTCGCGCACGTGTCCTGGCGTCGAGCGCTACTCCGCAGATCCGATGCAGGGACAGCACACCGAAGGCAAGCCCTGCTGCGGCTCGCTAGGCTTCAAGCACAAGAAGAACTGTCCAGAGCGGAACGTCGCGCCGATGCCGCCACGTGCTGAGCTGGAGCCGCTCGATGAAGCTCAATACGATGAGCTGCGCTACGCAATGCATGACCGAGAGTTTCAGAGTGCTCAGTATTCGCTGACGCACAAGCTGCCGCCGCGTGAGGTCAACGCCGCGATCAAGAGCAAGGACTACGAGGGCTATTTAGACGGCCGCTAATATGAAGCACGGCACCACCGACACCTCCCGCGATGCTCTCAAAGCCATCACGCAAGAGCTGCCGACGTGGGAAGAGCGGGTGTTTGATGTCGTCGCTGCACACGGTCCCATCACTTGCCGCGAGATCGCCTTCAAGCTGCACAAAGAGAGTGGCTTCGTATCGGCTCGACTGAATCAGCTACGGGAGGATGGGCGGGTAGTGCAGGGGGAGAAGCGTCGGTGTCGGCATTCGGGGCTGAATGCGTATGTTTGGTTGATTAGCGGCACGCTCGGAATCTGAAAAATGAATAAAGAGATCGCGGTACGAGGAGCCTAGCGAGCCGGCGTGAAAACAAAATTGCCGGCATACAGAACAATAAAACCGCAGGCTCCGGGCTGCTCGGAAGATTCCATGATCAACATGTCAGGATGAATTGTAAGCTTCGTAGGGACCTGAGCCGTGCAGCCGGGTCTCAGGTACGAAGTGGTTGTCCCCTGCATCTGATTTCCGGCACCACTATACGTGCCATAAAAACTCTGATTGCCAGAGCGAGCTCCGCGTTCGAAAAGCGTAGGCGAAGGATTTACGAAGAACAGAGCGATTGACGATCCGTTTTGGCGATATTCATAAGTACTCCCGTTGTAGCTCCAGAGCCGGTGTCGAGGCCGAACCGCCTCTTCGGCAGCTTTGCGCCTCTCGGCGGCTTGGGATTCCTCCTGCTCGCGCCTTCTCTGGAGATCTCGCCTGCGTTGAGTTTCAAGTTCAGCGTCTAATGCTGCACGCTGCTCAGCCTTTACAACTTCCGCTTTCCTTCGCTCTTCCTCTCTCAACTGCTCGTCCGCCTTAGCGCGCTGTTGCGTAGCGATACGATCTGCCGCAGCTTTGTCGGCAGCCTTTTTTGCTTCAAGCTCCTTCAATCGCGCTTCTTCACTCGCTTGCCGACGCTTCTCCTTTTCGACAATAGCTTTGTCATCAGGCGTGCTGGTGGTGACCCACTCGTACCAGTCGACAACGCAGTGGCTAACTGTGCGGGGTTCGCAGGAGCGTTGGAATGAGATTATGGACGCCAGAATTCCTGCCACCGCTGCAATGACGCTAATGAAACCGCCCATGGCACATCCCCCCTGCTGAGCTTGCCGAAAGGTCGACCTTTGAGCGGGGTTGCGTCAAGGGAAACATAGAAGCCAGGGTAGTCGGGATGTATGAACTGATGGAGTTTCGGCTTCGTGCGTGAGGTGACGCGCGGCCGTGTCGGCATAGCGGGCGGGTGGCGATTGTGTGGGGTGTCGTGGCTAAGAGCCAGATGACAATGCTTTTGAACTAGTGGGGCGTCGTCGTTTGCTTCGGAACGAGGTGTTTTGCGAGGGCATCAAGCGCACTATCGACGGCAGATTTCGTGCTAGCGAGTGCAGTGCGGTACGCTTGGAAGGCAGCCCGGAAAGCAGGGTCAACATTGTCTGGATTGAATTGTTTTTGCATGTCATGAGACATCTTGCTGAGCGCTTCATATTGCGAGTAGGCGAAGACCGAAGTTTGGATCTCGGTCTCAGTGAGGAGTCCGATCTTGGCAAGCGCGGAGCGATAGCCTCTGCAGCCGCCTTCAGCGTCGAACGACCTCGGTAAGGCAACATGACCTTCCTTCGCCACCCCATCGAGAACTTCGTTCCAGTCTCTCAGCGATCTTTGGATAACTGTCAGTTCGCTGGCAAGCGTGATGCGAGTTGTGTTCCGATCATGATCGATCTCGTGCGCGCGCCTACGGTCCGTCACCCTTGCATTGAACCAAAGCGTCAGGCAGACGCCCCCGAATCCGACAAGCGTGCCTAAGATGTTTTGGAAGTCTTTGAAGAGAGCGTACCAGGTCTGAGGTTCAGGACTTGGCATGTTGATTCCTGTGCACCAATTGCGGGCTAGCTGAACTTATGGTGGCGCGTATCTTACGATCGCTACTTTAGGCGATTCGGCGCGGTCGAATCCGCCGTCATATTAAGCCAGGCGGGGGGCTGTGGTGGCTGCAGAAACTATGGAGATCACCTATCATGGTGGCCTCGCTGATGCGGGCAAAATGCATTTTTATGAATATAGCAGAGCCAGTGTCCGTCGTCGAATGCTTTGAGACAGTTTGCGGTGTGATCGAGCGGAGGCTCTCGGCTCATCTGGTTTGGAGTTTAAGCGGCTTTCATTTGGTGCTG
>LNEA01000008.1 GCA_001464855.1 Rhizobiales bacterium Ga0077530 | reverse complement strand
GCCTTGCTGATGCTGTTGGTTCTGTTTCCGGTTTGGACGTCGCTGCTGGTGCGCTGCTACGCTTGGCTTGTGCTGCTGCAGCGGCGCGGCGTGGTGAACTCGTGGCTGCAGGATCTCGGTATCATCGACGCGCCGCTGCGCCTGATGCACAATTTCACAGGTACCACCATCGGCATGCTGCACATCATGCTGCCGTTCATGGTGCTGCCGCTCTACGCTTCGATGCGGTCGATTGATCGCGACTATATGCGGGCCGCGGCCAACCTTGGCGCCTCGCCGGTGCGCGCTTTTTGGCAGATCTTTGTGCCGCTGTCGCTTCCCGGCCTCTTCGCCGGCATCATCATCGTCTTCGTCCTCTGCCTGGGTTTTTACGTGACGCCGGCGCTCCTCGGCGGCGGCCGCGTTTATATGTGGTCCATGCAGATCGAGCGAAATGTGACCTACCATGCAGACTGGGGGGCTGCCAGCGCGCTCGGTGTTGTTCTGCTCGTGATCACACTCGGCATCCTGTGGGGCGTCGGGCGCATCATCGGCTTCGAGCGAATCGTCGGAGCCAAGTGATGCTCACGCGCCCGGCAACAGAGACGCAGATCACGCATGGACGGCGCCTCTGGCTCTATCTTCTCGGTGCCCTGATCATCCTGTTCCTGGTTTTGCCGAGTCTGCTTGTTATTCCGCTGAGCTTTTCCGATAGCCGCTATCTGGCCTTCCCGCCGCCCGCCTGGTCGACGCGGTGGTATGCGGCCTACTTCGGCGCTGTCGAGTGGCGGGACGCAACGCGAACGTCGTTTGTCGCGGCGATCCTGACAATGATCATCGCGACGGTGGCGGGCACGCTCGCCGCTTACAGCCTGCACTCCGCGCAATCCCGTTTCACGCGAGCGATCTACGCGACGTTCATGTTGCCGCTGATCATTCCGGGCATCCTGATTGCGATCGGCATCTTCCTGCTGTTTGCACGGCTCGGCCTCAACAACACCCTGACGGGTATTGTGCTGGCCCATTCGGTGATGGCGATCCCGCTCGTCGTCATCACGGTCGCCTCGGGCCTCAAGGGCTACGACATGAACCAGGAGATGGTGGCGAGGAGCCTCGGTGCCAGCCGACCGTGGGCGTTCTTAACAGTCACACTGCCGCAGATCAGGATCTCTGTGATCTCCGCTGCGCTGCTGGCTTTCATCACGTCGCTTGATGAGGTGGTGATCTCGCTCTTCATCGCGGGCGGGGAGAACGCGACGCTGACGCGTCGCATGTTCAATGCGCTGCGTGACGAGATCGACCCGACCATCGCTGCCATTTCGACCCTGCTCATCCTGCTTTCGGTCGTCCTGCTGGGCCTGACGCAGCTGCTGCAGCGCTCGCCGCGGTAGCGGTCTAGCCCCCGGGGTCGAATGTTGGGCAACGTAGAGGTTGAGCGGAAGCTTCCGTCCGCCGAACCGACGCACTTGAACGCAGGATATGCTTCCAGCTAAACCTGAAGGACTCAAGGCTGACGGCGAGCGGCTCTTGCTCTTCCGCTCAAAGGCCAGGGCTATAGCCCTTAGCGCTCTAGGCGCCGGAGCAGCAATGGTCCCGGCGCCTTCTTCGGCGGGGCTCCGCTTCAGTCGATTCCTATCGACGGAGCGATCTTTCGACCCGCGGGCGGGTTCAAATTTGCTCCCTAATCACATCGATAACCCTCTGCTGATTTTCCGGATCGAGATCAGGGAACATCGGCAGGCACAGCACACGCGCGGCAATATCGCGCGCAACCGGCAACTCGCCCGGTTGTGCAGACGGCGCATCGCTATATGTGGGAAGATCTGCAATTAGAGGATGGAAATAGCGACGCGCATAAATGCCCTGCTCGCGTAATTGCTGGGAAAGCGCGTCACGGGAGATTGGATAGCCCGCGCCGACGAGAATGGGAAAAGCATAGTAGTTGTGCCCCGGCACGCCAGGTGGGCACACACACCGAATGCCCCGGACACTCTCGAGCTGCTGCCAGTACCGTTCGGCAACGGCGCGACGATCCTGGATCGCCTGCTCGACATGCGGCAACAGCGCGAGGCCGAACGCGGCGCTGATCTCGTTCATTTTTGCGTTCATGCCGAGCGCAGGAATGGTCGTCTCATCGACAATGCCGTGATTGCCGAGGACATCGAGCGCGATCTTCGCGTTGCGATCGCGCGCAACAATGGCGCCGCCTTCGAGTGTGTTGAAGATCTTGGTCGCATGAAAACTCAGCACCGACATATCGCCGTGGTGGAGGACGCTGGTGCCAGCGAGCCGAACACCGAACGCATGGGCCGCATCGTAGACGATCTTCAAATCGTGTCGGGCGGCCACTGTCTCGAGGCCAGCAACGTCGCACGGCACCCCGTAACAATGCACGGCGAGAATGGCGCTGGTTCGCGACGTGATGCGTCGTTCGACGCTGGCCGGATCGAGATTGAGCGTTACAGGATCGATGTCCGCGAACACAGGCTCGGCACCCGCCCAGCGTATCGCGTGCGAAGACGCGACGAATGAATACGGGGTGGTGATGACTTCGCCGCGGACCCGCAACTGGCGGAGCGCCAGTATCAACCCCAGCGTGGCATTCGCAACCACGGACACGTTCTCGACGCCGAGAAAATCGGTCAGCGCCGTTTCGAATTTATGGAGGAAAGGACCGTTGTTGGTGAGCGTTCGGCTCCGCCAAATCTCTTCTAACATTGGAAGCAGTTCGGCCAGCGGTGGCGTCATCGGGCGAGTGACGAATAGGGATTCGCGCCGCCTCATGGGAAAACTCACAAATGCAATACACAATGCGATGAGGCAGTCTGGCCCAACCAAATGCAGAGCGCAATACGCCCAAGAACTTGACAGCACCAGTGTGGCCGCCCGCACGCATGCCCATCGTGGTGCGGTTTCCGGGAGGCATTGAAGGTGCGGACGAGCCTTCTCTACACGTCCGAACGAGGAGTGGAACCTCGGCCGCTTAGGCGATTGCGCCCTTCGGCTGCCCGCCGGCCGACGACCATTGCCGGATTGCCCGCAACGATAGCACGTCCTTCGACCGACTTGACCACGACCGCGCGCGCGCCGACGACCGCCGCCTTACCGACCGTCACGCCCGGGCCGACGAACGCCTCCGCTGCGACCCAGGCCTCTTCTGCAATCCAAATTGGCGCCGAGACCAGTTCGAATGCCGCCGAGTCGTGCGCGTGGGATGCCGTACAGAGATGAGCGCCCTGACTGACGACCGCGAATTTTCCGATTTCGACACGATCGACGTTGTAGATGATTGCGTCGCCGCCGATCGTTGCGCCAGCGTCAATGGCGAGATTCCACGGCGCCCAAATGCGCGCGCTCGGATAGACTGCAACTCGTTCGCCGACGTGAGCGCCAAAGCCGCGCAGGATCATGCGCCGCCATGCATGCAAGGGCGCCGGTGTGGGCCGAAACAGCAGGATTCTCACGACACCCCAGATCGCCCGCGCGATCTTGTTGGTGATCGACGGTGGCGGCCGACGTCGCAAGCTTGCTTTGGGGACGATACCCTCGATCTCTGGTGTCGCCGTCGCTCGCGTCGTCATCTCAACCACTCGCAACGCCACGTCGGGCGATCACTCGATCATAGACCGCACAGACTTTTTGCGCGCTTGCCGGCCACGTGTAGGCGCACTGAGCTAGAGCACGACCATTGCTTCCCATGGCGCGACACGTCTCCGGATCACTCAACAGATCGACCACGTGCCGGGCGATATCCGCTTCCAATGTCTCGTCGAGAAGCACGAGGCCCGCCTCCGCTCCGACGATCTCGCGCCAGGTATTGATTTTCGTCGTAATGAGCACCGGAATCCCAACTTGCAGCGCTTCCGCCACCGCGATCGCGAAGTTCTCCTGAAGCGACGGCAGCACGAATAGATTGGACGCAGCCAGCGCTCCCCACTTCGCGTCACCCGTCAGGGGACCGAGAAAGCGAACCCTTTGGCTGAGGCCAAGACCTCCGGCAAGCGATCTCAGCTTGTCGACATACCTCGGCTCTCCACCACCGACCACAAGCAGGATCGCGTCTGGGGCCAACGCAGATATTGACGTCATGGCCCGGATCACGGCGTCCGGGCGCTTTTTGGGATGAAGCCGCCCGAGGAAGATCAAAAGCTGTTTGTCAGCGAGATCGGGGTGGAAAGTTCGGAAGTGCTCGGCCAATCGCTCTGGAGATGTGCCGGGCATGTCGGCACCCAGCCCGACGACCTGCGGATTGGGCACATTCCCGACTTGCTCTATCGCCAGATCGCGCTCCTCATCCGCCGTAAACAGCACGCTGGCCGCACCCGAAATCGTCCTGCCCTCGATCAGCTTGAGGTAAAGCTGCTTCCGCAGCGCCTTCACGCCGAGCGAATACGGGTCGAGCATGCCGTGGGGCGAAATGACATATGGCTTATTCATTTGCCGGCACGCCAGCGCCACGACGGCATTGAGCGGGCTCCACATCGTGTGCAGATGGACAATGTCGGCGTCTCTTATCTTACCGAGCACCATTGCACGGCCGGAGCCGAAGAGCGCGTGCCGAGCGGATGGGACCAGTTGCAGCTCATAGCGATCTCGGGCCGCATGAAGCAGGCTCTCGCCACCGTCATCGGCAAAAGCCGGCGTCGAAAGAACACTTGCCCGCCAACCACACGCCCCCGCGAACTCGGCCCACCGCTCGACCACGACCGGCGGCCCGCCAGCAGACGCATGAATGTAGGGCGAGACGTGCAGAAGATTACGCACGATGTCCTCAGGATGATCGGGCGCGTCGCGCACTGACCCGCTCTTTGTAGATCTCCAGCATTCGCTCCGCCATTACCGCGGAGCTGAACCGCTGCCGGGCCGCATCGCGTGCCGCTCGTCCGAAACTCACGCGCATTTCTGGAGCGTCCACCAAGCGCTGCAACGCCTGCTCGAATTCATCGCCGTTGGCGCACAGAAAACCGCACTCGCCGTGATCGACCGCTTCCGGCGTACCGTCGGTCAGTGATGCGACGATAGGCAACCCCGCATGCATGGCTTCGAGGAGTGCAAGGGGCAAGCCTTCGAACAGCGAGGGCAGCGCGAAGATATCGAAGCCTGCCATTCGGATCGCGGCGTCAGTGCGCCAGCCATCGACAATCAACACGGATGGCCCGAGAGTGCGTGATGCGTGTTCCTCCAACTCCGTCCGCATCTGACCGTCGCCGATCCAGACAAGGCGCACGCCACGTCCTCGAGACATCAAGCGGCGCACATGCTCCACAAGTGCGAGTGGATTCTTTTGTTCCTCGATGCGACCGACGGCACCGATGACAACGTCACCTTCCGAGACTCCCCACTGACGTCGCGCGATCGCGCGGCTGGCGGCCAAGGCGGCAGGATCGGGAATCGGCACGCCATTGTGGACGACGAGAACCTGAGGTTTCGTTGGGCCGTTGGAGAACCGAGCGTTCAGTTGAGCCTGCGATGCTCGGGACACAGTGACATAGACGGCGCTACGGCGGTCCAGCACGCGCGTCGTCACCGCGTCGCGCAGCAACGCGACACGCGCACCGAGCGAGCGCGCTGAATGGGCGATATGAATCGTCGATACCCACGGCAACCCAGTTCGAGCTGCGCCAGCGACGAAATCGAGCCCATCTTCGGCAACCTGCTGGTTGACATGGATGACATCGGGAGCGACCGTCTTCAACGCCGCGGCGAGACGCCTCTGCTGATCGCCATCGAAGTATGCGCTGATATTCCTGAGACGGCGCTCGTAAGTCGCTGTCATGGGCAGTCGAGTGACCTGTGCACTGGGATCGAGCGACCGCGCGAGTTCATCCATCCGCGCCGCAGCAGGCACAATGGCGTGAACCTCACAGCCACACTGAGCCAAACCATCGGCCAGGAATTTCAGATATATTTCGCCACCGCCGCGAGAGCCCGATCCGGAGGAAACGAGGGCCACTCTCATGCGGCATTTCGGCGTGATAGGACTGTGTCGGCCGCCGACACCCAGCGTGATACGCCTTCAGCGAGCCCCCAGCGCTCCGCCATGGTCGCCGAAGCCTCGGCCAAGCGCGCGCGCAGTTGTGCGTCTCCGACGATGCGGCTCAGCGCCTCTGCGAGTTCACCAACATCTCCTGCGCGCGTGACATAGCCGTTGACGCCACTGCGCACGAGATCGTGGCCAGCGCCCACCGCATCACTGACGACGACAGGCAATCCCGCGCCCACCGCCTCGTTGATCACCACGCCCCAGCCATCGTGCCGGCTCGGCAAACAAAATATTTGCGACGCCGCGAATATCTCAGGCACCAAGTGGGGCTCGCGATGCCCAAGGAAGACCACGCGCTCGCGCAAGGCGTGCGGCACCATGCCGTCGAAGCGCCCACGCTCCGGCCCGCTACCGAGCAGCACAAGGCGCGCTTGATCGTGACTCGGCGCTATGCGCAAGAATGCTTGAATGAGTACGTCGACACCCTTGCGTTCTATGAGCTGCCCCGAGAACAATATGCTCACCGCGCCGGCTGTCTCAGCCGAAGTCCTGCCACGCGCCTCCTGATAGGGCCGCAAGTCGCAGAAATAGGGGATGTTGAAGACGGGCTTTCCTCGGAACAACTCTTCGTAAGCTGCGACAGCCTTAGAGCCGATCGCCGCGATCGCCGTTGCCTGGGCGAGAGGCGCCTGCAGCCGCCGTCTGACAAAGGATCCGACGTGACCGCGCGACGAGAACCCCGGAACCTCGCCCCAGAACATCCATTGCTTGCCCTTCTGTCCCATGCCACGCATGGCGATCTGGGCGGTCGGCGCAGAGTAGTCGCTGACAACGACAAGATCCGCGTCCGCATCCGAAATGTGCTGAAGTACGCGCGGATTGTAATAGGCGCTCTCGCCGAGCCACCGCATCTTCGCGCCCGCCATCACCGTTTCATACGGAGCAAGCTTCGGCGCCGTCCATTGTCGGTCCCACGCTCCGATCGAATAGTACAATACCCGAACGTCGAAGGCGTTCGTCTCAGCCATGTGGGCAAACAACTGCTGCTGATACGGCGACGGGATCACCGTCAGGAACAGGATGCGTCGCTTTGCGATCGCCATCACAAGTGCCGTGGACGCGGAGGATTGCGGGGTTGGCGGCGATATTGCCAATTCCGAAACAGGAGCAGCGCGACCGTCGGCAGAACGGCGGGCGCCACGCCCATGAAGCTGCGCATACATAGTCCGGCGGCGAAGAATCCTGACGCAAATACAATTTTGTCGAGATTACCTTGCGCGGTGCTGCCCACGCGGTTCCAACCGGATGCCGCCGCGCCGAAGATCAGGCTCGCCAGGACGACGGCGAACAGTCCGCTCGCCATCCACACCTCGCCAATATACGTCGCGGCCAGCGTCCAACCCTCTGCCCCAAGCACTTCCTCGATGCTGATGCTGAGGCCTTCCGGCTTTCCTGCCCACAAGACCCTCGGGATCGGCCGGACGAAAGCGATGAACGGCACCTCGAACCCGAGATAGTCGTACCGACTGGGGAAGGATTGAATGAGTCCCGAAATGTTCAGGATATTCATATCAACAAAAAAGCGGTCGCTCCGTTCGACGCCGACTTCCCAATTCTGGACCCCCACCGTCCGAATGTGGACCATGAAATGGGCCGCAGCCCCAGCGACGACGGCGAGTGGGACGCCAACTGCCGCCAGCAGCGACCAGGAAATGGTACGCCGCAACAGCAGGAAACTCGCGCCGAACGTTGCGAGATACGTAAGGAAGATGTAGCGCGTCCCCCCCGAGAAGCCGAAAAACAATGTCAGCGTCAGGACCAGGACGGCGATCGCTTTCTGGTACCAGCGATAGCGCCGATGCTCCGCGAGGATCGCCCCCACCAGTGGCGGCAGCAGGAAGATGAGCAGCCCGAGCTCCGTCAGCAGAGCCTCGATCCCACCCATCCGATTGCGCGTCCACGACTGCGAGAAGCGCGGCAGGGTCATCTGCCGCAACGCTTCGACGATATCGAAATTCACGGCGAGGAGAATGTGCAGGTAACCGATCAGCGTGCAGCCGAGAAGCAAGCCCATCATGCGGGACGGTGATAGGCTGAGCGTCATATCCGACAGCGTATCGCCCGCGTACATCTTGAAGGCGTGGCGACCGATCATCAGGCCGCCGAATGCGCAAAGCGTTACGTCAATCGCTTCGCACGCGTTCGCGGCATTCAACTGATACGATAGGTCTTCCTGATCGAACAAAAATTCGAGGAACGTGAGTCCGTACAAAACGACGACGATAAAGATATCGACGCGGAAAATATTACGCACACCCGCTTGCAATTCGATACCGAAAGCAATGACCAAGGTGCAGCCAAGAACGATGGCCGCACTACTGAACGCCTCATTGGTCGAACTCGCGCTGCTTGCGCTGATGGACGCGATAACCGCTCCGAGAATGAAGACGTACGTCGACAGCAGCCGAAGTCGCATCTCGGCGCGCGCAACCGGGAATTGCGCCGTCGCATACACGATCGGTCCAGAAGCGATCTTCATTTGCGCATATCGAGTTGCGCCAGGCTTTTGACGAGCGCTGCCTGCGAGCACATGGCCGGGATGCGCGCGTTGTCGCTCCAGACGCCAATTCGAGAGGGCTCCGCGAGCACCTCTTCGAGCACGGCCTTGATGCGGTTGGATGTCACGTCCGTGAGCACGATGCCGTTCACGCCATGCCCGACGACGGTGCCGCAGTTGCGCGACGTCAGGATCGGCAGACCGTGCGCCAAGGCTTCGAGCTGAGTCATACCGAACCCATCTGAGAAGGTCGGGAACACAAACAGGTCGGCATCAGCATAATACTTGTGTACTGCGCTCCGTTGTACGACGCCATGCAGGACAACGCGGGTATCGGCTTCGATTTTGTGAGGAATAGCAGCCTGCACCTCGCCGACAATATCGAGCCGAACCGGCGCGCCGGGCATGCTCGATATCGCGTCGAGCAGCGGCCCGATGCCCTTGCGAAGGGTCACCTGACCCAAAAACAGAAGCTTAAGCGGGCGATCCTGCGTGAAACGCGGGGGCGGGCGGCGGCTGCCGTTCGGTATCGGGATTTCCGCCGACACATCGTAGGCGAGTGGCACGATGGCGATTTTCCCCTCCGGCACGCCGGCTCGTACGAGCGCCCTTTTCGACCAATCCGAGTTCGCAACCACGACATCGGACAGCTCTATTTCCTCGCGCCAGCGAGCCCAGTACGTGGCGGGCATCCTCTCGTAGCGGTCTGCTTGCCCGGCTCGGCGATACAGATCAGCGACTATCTCGTCCTCCACCGGACCGGGATCAATCTGACCAAGCACCGTGCGCAAGCCGAGTGATTTGGCTGCTCGGAATACCCGGGCCGCAGCATAGCTGTACGCAAATACGGTGTCGCACGGCATCCCTCGCCTGAGGAGAGCGCGCATTCGGCGAGCCGCCATGTCCTCGAACCACGCGTTGCGCTCCATGATTCGGCGCCACCCGGTGCTGCCGAAATAGCGCCCACCGACCTCGCGTACGAGATGCGCAAATCGCGGGCTTTCGACGCGCGCCTCCGCGAGTTGGGAGTGGTAGCGATCCCCGAGACGTTTGCTCAGTCTAGCCGGAAGACTGTCGGGCGCATGCCAGGCATCGGTGATAAGCGCCGCAAGTTGGCCCGATGACGCGAGCGCTCTCCCCATCATGTAGTTCTCGCGCGCGCCGAGTTGGCAAACGATCCAGCGCCCCGGCTCACCGAGCGACCTTTCGGTGCTGATGTGTTCTCGAATGTCGGATGCCAGACTAATGAGAGCCACCCCGCAGTCTTCTGGCCTCAAGGATGATGCGTGTTTTTACAGGCGCTCTCTGCGCGCGGTGCCGCCATACATGGCGCGGGATCTGTGTCAGTCCACGCAACACGCCGGCTGAGCGGCCATTTTGCAGCGACCACAAGACGCGCCGGCCGATCTGTAAAACCGCGAAAGACCACAGCGCAAATGGGTACCGCAAATAGCCGACGAGCGCGATGTTGCTGATGTGTGCACTCGTGATTTCGGGCGCGGCCTGATGACCGCGTGAGGTCCGGTGACGAACGCGTAGTGCGTCGGATTTCAGGATTGTCCAACCCTTGTCCAGAAGCTGAAGCGAGACGTCGGCCTCCTCGGCACCGTAAGCCAGTTCGAGTGGCAGGTAGCCCCGGGTCTCGAGAAACGCCGATCGACGAATGGCGGCACCACAGCCGACGAACTCTGCGGCCGAGGCAATCGTGTTGACGCGGAGCGGCAGCCGTTCATCGTCGTGGACGATCGCGCCGGCAGCAATGATCCCGGCGCCGGAGTTCTTCTGAAAAAGGTCCGTCACTACGGCAAAAAAGTCCATGTCGATTGGATGGGAATCATCGTCCAGGCTGACCAGATATGGATATTTGGCGCTCGCGACGAGGACGTTTCGCGCTCCGCCGGGCCCTGATCGCGTCGCAGCTTCGATCCATTGAACCTCGGGATACCTGGGCTCGAGCGAGCGTCGGGTCTCCCGATCGCCAAAGTCGATCATGACGAGTATCTCGGCTGCCCTCGGCTGACACTGTCGCAGAACGTCCAAAGTTTCAGCCAGAGCGGCGCCGCGCTGGAACGTCGGAATTACGACGGAGATCGGCGCCGTCATCGCATTTTCATTGCTGATGACACTATGCGCCACGGTTCATGATGCGATCCGGGACCCCGATCTCGCCTTTGCCGAAAACATCGCGCGCAGCATCAATGCCGGGCCGGCGAGCAGAAAAGCGATGCGGCCGGCGCGCGCATTCCACAGCAATGTATCGCGGTACAAACGCCATGCCGCGCGCAAATCGCCTGTGCGGATCGCGTCCAGCAAGATCGGTCGAGCATGGCGAGCGATCACGGTGCGACGGGCATCTCTTTGCGCCGCGCCGCCAGGATACATACCGGACCGCTCCCTCTCGATCAGCCGCGCGACACCTCGGATCGTCTTGTCCAGGTCGGCCATTTCGTTGCCTGCGTGGATACGGTGACCAAGGATGACAGGTCGCACGGTTTGCACAAAGCCTTGCTCGGTGCCGAGGCGCAGCGCGAGATCATGATCTTCCGCGTTCAGGCCATCCTCGACGAACCCGCCCGCGCGATGGAAGGCACGTCGATCAATGACCATCATGCCAGCACCGGCAAAATAGGAATGAGGCGATGAGTCGAGAAACGTCGGAAAGGCGCGCCCCTCGGCCGGCTCCTCCGACGGCGGTTCGATATCGCCGGAAAAATCCTCGAAGCGGGCGAACAGCAGCTTGGGTTTGCCATGCCTCTCGGCAAGCGCGGCCAATGCTTCGAGCGACCATGGGAACCAAAGATCGTCACTGTCGAGGAAGACAAGGTAGTCGCCGTGTGCCGCCTCCGCACCACGATTGCGCGCCGCGCCAGGTCCCGCGTTCACCTGTCGTATACTGGAGATGCCTTCGGTCGTAACGAGAGCGTCGTAGGTCCCGTCCGTGGAGCCGTCGTCGACGACGATTACTTCATCGGGGCGGCGACGCTGTGCCACCACACTTGCGAGACACGTCATAAGGTGCGCGCGGCGGTTATAGGTCGGAATGATGACGGAGAATGTCGTCATGCCGGCTTCAGGCGACTCCTCGCGCTCTGCACGTTGGCTGCGCCCCGCCGCAAGGTGCGACTTCAGTCCGCGGCATTGCGCAGCCTTCGTCCCATGGTAGCGCTCGGAAGTCGAAAGGTATCGCGCCGGAATGTTGCTATCCGTTCCGCAATCTCGAATCCGAAAAGGCGGTATGCCACGCGATAGAGGGGTGGTGCTGTAACCCCTTCGGGCTTGAAGCGATCCAGGGCGGCGATGGTCGCGAGGATCGCGCGCGCCTCTTTCCGATCCTCATTCCAGGCGCTCCGAGCCATATCGAACCGCCCTTGGTTGATCGCCCACTGACGCTCCGGCGTCAACGCGCCGATTGAGGACAGGTGATCTTCGAGCCGCTTCTCGATCTTGAGACGCTCGCGGCGCACGAGGGGCGGGTTGCGTGTCGACAGCGAACCGTTCGCAAAGCGACGATATACGGCGCCATCCGCGCGATCGTATTTGAAGCGCTTGCCGGCGGCGAGAAGACGGAAATAAAGCTCGTGCTCCTGGCAACATGGTTGTCCGACGCGCCATCCGCCGACATCCAGGAGGGCAGATTTACGCCACAGCGGCGCACCTGTCTGAGGCAGATCCCATCGCGCGAGCAGAACCCAGTGGTCGTGGCGTTCCGGGATTTCCTCGACCGAGACCGACGTCGATCCGCCATTATGCCATTCGACGATCGACGGCCCGAACAGCACGTCAATCTCAGGATCAGCCTCGATGACCGCAACCTGCCCCGCGATCTTGCCAGGTTTCAGGTAGTCGTCGGCATCGAGGTATTGCAACCACTCGCCCTTCGCCAGTTCAATCAGTCTGTTTCGCGCCTGATTGCTGCCTCGGTTCGCGCCCGTCTCCCACCGAATGCGATCGCTGAAGCTTTTGATGATGCCGAGGCTGCCGTCAGTCGATCCATCATCGACAACGATGACTTCTTTGCTCACCCAGGTTTGCGCGAGGGCGCTCTCGATCGCCTGTTTGACCCAGCGCTCTGCGTTGAAGCAGGGGATCAGGATGGAGACAAGCGGTCTCATGGGGCTTGACCGATCGCTCGCTGGGTTGAGGATTTAAGCATCGCCTTAGAGGCGCTCCCAGTGCGCAGGAATCAGATCGTCCGTCGTGAGGTACGGCAGCTTGAACCATTTCCTGGGCGCAATGATGAGCTCAGCCCTATCACCGGCGAGCCAAGCAGCCCACCATGAGAACGTGCTGTTGGCGGTTATGAAATGTCCGGCACGCGCCATCAACTGAAGGTCCGACGCGTGAGGCTTCAAGCCAGGCGGGGTCGCGTAGTCCACAAAGCGGGCCGCACCTTCGAGCCAATCAAAGTTTTCCCGACACCAAGCCATATCATCCGAAAAGATGAAGAATACCGGTTCCTCGATGACCTCGCGCATTCGCGCAACGGCGCGGCGATAGTAGTCCATGGCGCACGGCCCTATGAAATGCGCATACTGTGGGGCTGTATAGTCGCCGCGGCGAACGTGCAGGCAGACCGCCCCCGGCTGGGCAATCGCTGCTGCGAGTTCGGCGGCCCCTGGCGGTAGCGCGTCGCGAAACTCGAAGTCGCGCCTCAAGGTCTCCTCGATGCCGGCGAAGTAACGATACGATTGCCAATACCCAGCCAGATAAACGGGCGGCGTACTGTCGACAATCTCGGGTTGGAACGCGAACTCACGCTGATGAACAATCTTTGACCCGCTGGACGTTCTCCGCAGGCGATGGGCGATCTTGCCGGCCCATCCCGCGCCATGAGGATGATACGGCGATACATCGGAACGCGTCGCAAATGCAGGCCGCAACTTGAATATATCGAGGTCATAGCTGCGCGATGTTTCCTGAGGCGCGTACTCAATGACGTTCGTGTCGAGCAAAAGAGGCGCCCCGCTGCGCTGTGAGAGCGCGCGCCCCAGTGCATACTGGAACATCTGATTCCCGAGTCCTCCGAGAATCTGAACAATAACGCGCCCTCGCGCCTCGCCGATATCCTGGACTGAAGGACGCAATGCGGTCACGCACTCCCCCGCGTTTCCATCACTCGACGATAGACAGGCGCGGTAGCGGCAGCCACCGCCTCCCATGACGTCTGCTTTCGCCAGAACCGGCCTTGAGCATAGTCCCGCGGCGTCGAGATCGCGCGTTCCAGTGCATTGCGGAAGTCGCCCTCTAGACTCTCGTAGCGAACGACATGCGGATGTGGCTCTCCTAAATCCAATGTCGTCGCGCTGCGCGGCAAAAGTGACGGCACGCCGAACGACCGCGCGAGTGCCCCTGCACCGGACGTGAAAATGCTTCGGTAGTTGAAAATGACACAGTCTGCCGCGCTCAACCACATGCGGAGGGCCGCATCATCGAGCCAGTCGTCCGAGATGCGCAAATCGATGGCCGGCGCATTGCTTGCGGCATCTCGCACTTCGTTTGCGTAGTCGGGCGAAAGAACAGGCCCCGCGATTACCAGACGATGGGGCACGCGCGCATCCGACCAGAATTGTACGACCTCCTTGATCCCTTTGTACGGACTTACAGTGCCGAACATCAGACAGATCTTCTCGTCCAGCGGCAGTTGCAACGTCCGACGCGCATCGTCGCGATCCATTGGATCGCCAAGCGTCACGGCATGATCGCCAAATGGAATGACCTCGATGAGACGCTCGGGCAAGCCAAAGGTCGATGCCAGAAGATCGCTCGCAGGCTTTGCGTGAGCGAAGACGGCCTCCGAGTTGCACAGGGTGAAGCGAATGTTGCGCGATACACCCGGCTCGTCTCCCCGGTTGTGAGGCAGAAGATTGTGCGCCGTCACGACGATCGGCACTCGACGCGCGGTGAGCCAGAGATCGAGCGGGTAGCGCGCCACGCGGAGCCGATCCCACGTGTCGCCGCGTCGGGCGAAATAGGCTTCCGGCCAATGCAAATGGAATATGTCCGGCGCGGATGCCGCCACGCCTCTGAATAATGGCAACCCACGCCGGTAGTCACTGAGGAAGGCGACCTCCACATCGTACTTCGAGAGCGCCTTGGCGAGAAGCTTCTGATAGGGGAGACCGGCCCTGTAGTCGGGAGCAAAAAGAACCCGCAGCTTGCGCAACGCCCTAGGCCCCTCTCGCCTCTGCATTTCGCACGCCAGCCCACGTGCCACGAAGCAGGCCCTGTCGGGTCAACTGCGCCATGCCCTCGCTGTACATCAGGTGCCGGATCCCTCCGACGTAGTGGCGAAAGGGCCGTCCATTGACGCCCGCCTCGAGCCTCAGCGTGTACTCATCCGGCAGCAACTCCACGCCGTAGCGCGAACTACACAGCGCGTAGAGAGTCTGCTCGATCCGCCAGAAAAACCCGTCGAAAATGCCCGGCAAGGCAAGAAATTCCTCGACCCAATCCGTGCGCAGCGAGGCGCGGTGCGCGAGCCCCAGTCCGCTGTTGAAGCGCGCGACGAGATCGTGCCCGATGAGTGGACGAACCGTGTCACGATCGATCGCATAGGCTTCACCGACGTCGGCGTTGAAGGAATTGAGCCCGTAGGCGCTGTCCTCAATGCGCTCCAAGTACGCGGTCGGCTCATCGAAGAACAGCAGGTCGCTATCGAACACGGCCATGCGATCCGACTCGAGAAACGCAACGAAGTCGAAGATCTTCGGTGCGAGCAGGTTCGTCCGCCGGAATTTCAAGCTAAGCGGAAAGTGCTTCAAATTTTTCTCGACCACCGCGTCGGCATGTCGGCGCCGGATGATGCGGGCTCGCGGAAAGTGTCGGGACAGATGACCGAGCGCCACATCATCCAGCGACCCGTCCTCATGGATGCACAAAGCGTAACGGCGACCGCTCGCGGCGTAGAACGACTTCAGCGTCCACACCAGGTTCAACCAGTCCCGCGACGACGTCAGGACGTGGATCTCGCACGGCCCGTCGACAGTACCCTCAACCGGCGGCGTGGCGAGAATGCGGGGCCGAACGACGTCGCGGTACCAGATCCCTTTGGGTCCGTGCTTGAAGGCATCGCCTGCCGCCAGCTTGAGCGCACCTGGAGTGAGCCTCACCATACGGGGCGACTCGTCCTGCAGGGTTCGGTTGAGCTTCGCAGGCGACGTGCGCCGGCGCGAACGACACTCACTTGCGGAACGATCGACTTAATTGTGGTGTCCATAAAATCAATTTGCGTCGAAGCTCTCCAAATGAACCGCAACCTCCGGCAAATTGCATCACCGGCCGCTCGATAAAATACCACGACACTGCGGCTGCCATCACCGATGCGATAAAGCCGGCAACACCGACACTAGCGATCGCCGACCACCCTTCCAGTTCTCGAAAGGGCTCCAACTTGCTGATCGCCCGCACGATCGGATAGTGCCACAGATAGAGACCGTAGGAGATCGTCCCCAGCCAAGTGACGAGTACGCCGCCGAAGAGCAGATTGCCGAGCCGCGAATAGGGCGTCAAAAGCAGCAGCGCCGCGAAAACGATGGCGTTCAACGGCCAACCAACCCACGTCACAGTGCGCCAATCGCCTTCCCCGGCAGATGCGATGAGGCCGACAACTACGGCGACCAGGAGAACGACTGCGACATCCAGCGTCCACTTCGGCGCGCGCATTGACCGAAGATTGGAATCCGAAAGCGCACTTCGGTCTTGGACCGATATCCATGCAGCTGCGATCCCCGGCAAGAACCACTTGAGAAAGTAGCCGATGTTCCATGTGTAAACGGCACTCGTCGGGTCGCCGCCGCCGAATATGGGATTGGGCAACAACGGTGCGAGCGTTGCGATGACCATTTTTGACAGTGGACCAGCGGCGAGCATTGCGATCGAGATCGCGAGAAGGAGCATTGCCCCGGACGCTCTGGTCAAGAACGAGACGCGCGTTGCGATCCAGAAAGCCAATGCCAGGAAGAGATAGAATTGGACTTCAATGCTGACCGTCCACAGCACATTGTTTATCATCCATACGAAATTCTGATGATAGAACGTCTGAATCCCGAAAATATGAGCGATGAAATTCACGATCCCCCAGAACGTATAAGTTCTGTCGTCGGGCAGCAGCGACCATAAGACAACCACTGCGTAAGCGGGGAAAATGCGCACTGCGCGCCGCAGAAGAAACCGTTCGAGCTGCCTGTCTTCAAGGCGGCGCTGAAGCAGCAATTGCCACAAGGGGCGCGACAGCAGGTACGCCGACAGGCAGAAAAACAGCCCCACGCCCGCATCCGCTCCCGCCGTCCAACCGGCATAAGGCAGACTTGGCAGGTTGCGAATGCCCGCAAGCCACGGCAAATGGTACACAAAGACCAGCAGCGCCGCGACACCGCGAAGTCCGGTGAGGACAGGAATCTCCGAGTGCGCAATTTCAGCCTTGCGGTCGGCGTGCTCTACGGAAGCACCCGCGCCAAACCTCGCCGCCCTGAGAGCGCTCTCACGCATTATCGGCGCAACATCGGAATCGTAATTCTCACATCAATTATCGAATGATCGCGCGGCGGACCGCACCAAGCCACGGCCGCGACGTGACGACCGACAAGTCCTTCAAGCCGGTCTTGGCCAGCAGCGACAGAGCACCTTTGCGATCCCCTTCCCCAAGCAACCACATCGCCTGCCTGCTCGGCAGAACGCGTTGCTGCCCACGGATCTCGGCTTCGACCTGCTGGCGCTCATCGCGAGATAGGAATTTGCTGTAGCGTTGCGCAATGCGCACCTCGTCAGCGCGGAACGCATAGGCGATACCCTGCCCCATTGTCTTGCTCAGGCCATGCCAGCGCCAGGAAGCCAACAGTTCCGGGACCAACGTGAGTTGGTAGCCGCCCTCAAAAATCGCGCGGCAGTAGTACTCGATATCCATTGAGTAGTGAAAACTCTCGTCGAACACGCCAATGCGGTCGATCACCTCGCGCCGCATGACGCTCGCACCGGAGAATGGAAAGACATAGCGCGAGGAGCGGCTCCATGGACACAAGTAGTCCTTCTTACTGACGACGGGAGACGGAAGGACACCACCTGCCGCGGCGCCGATACCGAAATTTTCGCTCCCACCTCCGACCCACGATACCGACGGCTCGGCGAAACACTCCGCAACCAGCGCCATCGCGCCAGGCGCGAGCAGGTCGTCGCTGTTCTGATACAGCCACACATCACCCGAGATGCGAGAGAGCCCCTTGTTGATGGCGTGCGACTGGCCGCGATCCTTTTCGCTGACCCAGAAGGCCAAGAATTTTTCGTATTTGCGGATCACGGCGCTGGTGTCATCCGTGCTGCCGCCGTCGATGATGATGTATTCGAGGTTCGGATAGCCCTGGAGCAGAATGGAGCGAATAGTCTCCTCGATAAACTGCCCTTGGTTGTAGCTCGGCGTGACAATGGAGATTCGTGGCCACGAGCGGCCATCGGTCATCCTGTCCGGCAACTGCGCACTCTCGACCGTCCACGGCCAGCCGGATTTCCCGGGCGGCGGCGGAGGGAGTTCAGCGAGAGACGGGGAGCGCATCAACTTCAGCCCTGACGACGGGCGTGCTCCGTTCTACTAATGATGTAGTCGTTGTTAGACGCGCAATCAGATCGGTCATCAGCTCCAGCTAGCTTAGCAAAAACAATGCCGACGACGATGCCGACAACGAAGATCACACCGTAAAGCATTGATTGGCTCCTCTAGCATTGGTTGAACTGCTTCTTGAGGGCTTGTCGCTCGACGCACCGGTCCGCACCGGCGATACCGCGTGCCGATCTTCGCATTTGGAAGCAGCCTCCTCGTAAAGCTGCTGGTACGCGCGCGCCTGCGTCTCCAGCCCGAAAAGGCGTTCCGCCCGTAAGCGCGCTACGGGAGACAGTTCGCTGCGTCGTTCAATCGTCATTTCGATGCACTCACGAAGCTCCCGGATATCGAATGGCTTCGCCAAATAGCCGGTGTGACCGTGCTCGACGATGTCCGGGATGCCGCCAATAGCAAAGCCCGCTACCGGGCATCCGCAGGCGATCGCCTCTACTGCGGTTTGCGGCAGGTTATCTTCCCGCGACGCTATGACAAAAACATCAGCGAGTCCGTACGCTACAGAAAGCAACTCTTCTGATTCGATTCGCCCGAGGTGGAGACGGCGAACTCCCTCGATTGCCGGGCGCGGGCCATGGCCGACCGAGATCAGCACAAGATCGTCGCGACGCTCCATGCCCTCAATCGCCGCCAGAAGAAGGTCCATGCCCTTGCGACGATTGGAGAGACTCTCGCAAACGAAAAGAAGCACACGGTGGTGGTCCGAGATCCCGAATGCTGCGCGCGCAGCGCGATCCGACGGCCGAAACACCTTAAGATCGAGGCCATTCGGGATATGCTGGACTCGGAACTTGCCGAACATTGCGCTTCGTGCCGCTTCAGCGGCAATCCATCGGCTCGGTGCCGCAATGACCATGCTCTCGGGATCAAGCCGAGCGTATGCTTGGCTCCTAATTCTGAACGTGTCGCGAGAAATGTCGTCCTCCCGGGTCGAGGAGAGTTGCGGACAAGCGCCGCAGTTTCTGACAAAGCCTTCGCAGGCCCCGGAATAATGGCATCCGCCTGTAAACGGAGCGATGTCGTGCAGCGTCCAGACAAGCGGTTTGCCTGGTGCGACGGTCGCAAAAAATGAGGGCCAATCGAGGAAACCGGCAACCCAATGCAGATTGATGACGTCGGCATCCTGCATAATGGCGGTCGAGATCTCCTGATAAACACTCCGTGCCGCCGAGTAAAATTCGGCATTAGGAATGCGCGAAGTTCTGATGTGACGCTGCTCGCGTTCGATCGACAGACGCCTTAGACGTCGCCACAGTCGCTGATCAAACCTTTTCGTTAATGTCGGCGTGTCGATGGTCTCGTCATCGCTCCGCTTATTCGCAACAAGCATTCGAGAAGCGACGTCGATGTGGCGAAGGCCACAATGCAGTCGATAGGCTGCCCGCGCGGCGCCCCCCGAAACATCGCTGGTGCTAACGTGCAAAACGCGCAAAGCCGCGCTTCATCCTTGTTCTCACGCCCAGCTTGAGTCGAACGCTTTCAAGCCAAGTCATCGGCCGTGGCGGAAGCGGAAAGACAGCTTTGCGGATGCTGGCATCCGCGACTGCATCGCATGCTACACAATGTGGATGCACGAGCAACCATTCAAGCTCGTTCGACGAAAGGTTGGAGCGGGCGCTGTCGCTCTGGAGCGTATGCGTCGCCTCGGGTCCAAACCCGATATTCGTAACCAGATTGAGGCTTGGGATGCATGTCAGTCCCCTGTTGAACCAGCAAGAAAATGTCCATTGATAGTCCCAGGTATCGATCTCGCCCGCGGCCGACCGATTGAAAATACCTGTCCAGAAACGTTCGAGGTATTCGTCGTCAAGGCACGCTCTCAACTGTCCGGAATCACGGAAGAACGGCCAGTTCGACATATTCATATCGTAAAGGCGCCAAGCCCGCCGCCAAGTTGCCCAACCCCAGATAAGCGGATAGCGAGAGAAAAAATAACTCTCCTTGCCTCCAGAAACTGAACCAGTCGGATTGTCACCAGAAATGCACATTACCCGCTTGTCATTTCGGTAGAGGTCGAGCAGCTCGCCGCAATAGCGAAAGAAGGAGGGCGAGGGCACGCAGTCGTCCTCGAGAATAATACCCTCCTGTTCGTGGTCGAAGAACCAATCGATTGCTTTGCTCACACCCGCGCGACAACCTAAATTCTGATCGCTAAAAAGGATCTTGAGTTCGCATGGCCAGTCCACCGCAGTGGCGACACGCCGAACCTTGGCACAAAGATCCAATTCTCCTGGCCGACTGACGCGAGGGCCGTCCGCCGCCACATAAAGACGCGCCGGCCGGGCAGCGCGAATAGCCTCGAATACCCTGGCCGTCGTGCCGGGGCGATTGAATACAAGGAAGAGGACGGGCGGGGTCATGCCTTTAGCCGATAGCGACGATCGTTACGGGAAAGTTCTGCAAGCTGCAGCCGCGCGACGAGTGCTCCTCGCACCTCGCCAAATCTCATGACGTCACCACCGACCACGCGTGGTCGACAAGAACTGCTCGCCCATTCCAGCCATCCGGCGCGTTGCGCATCGTGCCGAAAAATGACCCATCGGCGATCTGAATAAACAATCCCTCTTCGATACAGTCTTCGATTACTCCGTCCACTTCCAAGAACGGTGAAAGTCCGTATCGGCCTTCGGTCAACGGCATCCTATCGACAGTGCAGACTAGGCGATCACCCGAACCGACGAGCACCTTCTCGTCACTGGTGGCATCCGACGCGAAATTTATAAGCGGACGGCCAAGCGTATCGCTGAGACAGAGTCCAGCACGTGCTGCACCTCTCTTCCCATTGCCTCCAATCTCCATGATGAAGCAACATGGTCGGCCGGCAATCGGCATTTCCAAGTGCTGACCATTCTCATCGACAATAGTCACGCGAATAAATCTCAACTCACCACTACCAGACCTGTGCGCGGTGGAGAGATCGCCACCCATTGAGAGGCCTGCGTCGCCTTGGCCGAGATAGTACGGCAATACAAGATCGGGCGTACCATCCATGACCAATGTGCCATTGCGCAACAGGTGCGCACGCCCGCACAACTGCCTCACCGCGCTCATATTATGACTGACGAACAGCACGGTCCGGCCGTGGCCGGCGACGTCGCGCATCTTGCCGAGGCACTTTTTCTGGAACTCCGCGTCGCCGACCGCGAGCACTTCGTCGACAATCAAAATCTCCGGCTCCAAATGTGCGGCGACGGCGAAGGCGAGGCGCACGTACATACCGCTCGAGTAGCGTTTGACGGGCGTATCGAGGAATTTCTCGATGTCGGCGAAATCGACGATTTCGTCGAACTTCCTCCGGATCTCCGCGCGCGTCATGCCGAGGATGGCGCCGTTGAGAAAGATATTCTCGCGCCCCGTCAGCTCGGGGTGAAAGCCAGTCCCCACTTCGAGGAGGCTGGCGACACGCCCTTTGATCGTGACGCGCCCCTCGGTCGGCTCGGTGATGCGCGACAGGATCTTGAGCAGCGTCGACTTGCCCGCGCCGTTGCGCCCGATGATCCCGACGACCTCACCGCGCTTGATCTCGAAATTGACATCCTTCAGGGCCCAGTGCTCTTCGATCTCGTCGCCGACGACAAGCTGACGGCCGCGAAACATATCGCTCGCCGATCTCGCCAGATCTCTAGCGGTGCGGCCGATGACATCGCGGAGCGCGGTATACTGCTCGCGCTTCGTCTCGTGCCCGATCAGGTATTTCTTGGAGAGGCTTTCCGCTCTGAGGACGACGTCCGTCATCAAATCAGATCCGCGAACGTGCGCTCGGTGCGCCGGAAGTGGCGGATGCCGAACCACAGGAAGAACGCGACGACGCCGAGGCTGAGGACAAAGCCCGGCATGTAGAGCCGACTTTCGCCGCCGAGCAGGCACCACCGGAACCCATCAATAACGCCGACGACCGGATTGAGGCTGTACCAGAAGCGCCAGGCCTCCGGGATGACGGCACTCGAGAAGCCGACCGGCGAAACGTAGAGCCCGAACTGCACGATGAAGGGGATGATGTAGCGGAAGTCCCGATATTTGACGTTCAACGCCGTGATCCAAAGGGCAGGACCGAGGCTGGCGAGCACAGCTAGAACGACAAATGCCGGTAGGAAGATGATCTGCCAATTCGGCATGACGCCGTACCAAGCCATGATGACAAACAGGATCGCGAAATTGATCGCGAAATCGACCAGCGCCACCGCGCACGTCGACGTCGGGATGATCAGGCGCGGGAAGTACACTTTGCTGATCAGGTTGGTGTTGCTGATGAGGCTGTTCGATGCCTCGGACAGAATGCCGGAGAACAGGAACCACGGCAGCATGCCGACGAATACGAGAACGGGGTAGGGCACACCGCCGTCGCTGGGCAGCTTTGCGAGCTGGCCGAAAATGATCGTGAAGATGATCATCGTCAGCACCGGCCGCACGACCGCCCAAGCGATGCCGATCACCGTTTGCTTGTAGCGCACCGCGATATCGCGCCACGCAAGGATGGCGAAGAGCTCGCGGTAGTGCCAGAGATCGGACCAGTAGTTCCTCTCGGCCCTGCCTGCCTCAAGGACGATCACCCGTTCGCCTGCAGCGGTGGCCTCTGATGGCTGCGCCGCGCTAGGCGACTGCTCGACCTGGATTGGTGCTAAATCCTGCACTATGCAGTGCGCGCCAATAGAGAACGGTCCAAATATCTCAACAGACTCTACTCAGCGGCCTGCGCACGCATGGGGCCAGCCGTCGATGCTGTCGGCACATCGCGCTCGCCTGCAGCGGCGGCCAAGAACGCCGATATCTGCTTGTCGTTTCGAACATACTTGAAGACTCCGAGGGTCAGCAGCGGATGCCGGAGGAACCATAGCGCGCACATCAGGAGTTCGTGGCCCCACACGACGCGAACAAGTGTCAATGCACGACCCAACAGCAGACTGGCGACGATGATCGCGCGCCGCGCATACCGCCCCGTCAGCCAATCGTGTTCCCACGCTCGTCGAAGAAAAGCGGGAGACACGTTGCTGGTGGCAAGGAAATCCTTGGCGAGAAGCGCCTGACCGCCGACCTTCTCCACCAACGTTTCGTTGCGGCCGGTCGTCAACGTCAGAGCAAAGTTCGCGAGCGGCCGACGGTGGAGAACCAACGGGCGTCGCATATAGCGCTCCTTCACAGCATCCATCATGAAGTCCGGCGTTGCGTCCGGATGACGGGTCATGTGGGGCCCATTGGCGCGCACGAGCATGGCGCCCTGCGAGTGCAGCGCCTCCATCATTTGCCGAGGCTGCAATACATCGAAAAATTCGAGTGGTGGCCCGGACTTGCTCCAGATCGTGCCATCGGGGGTCCATTGATTGTTAGGCCCCTCCTGCCAGCGCACCATATTCGACCATGCGACATCGACCTCGGGGTGCGCTTCCAGAATGCCAATCATGGTCTCGAGAAAATCGGGCTCCCACCAGTTATCGTCCTCGAGGATCGACATGAATTCATTGGGGATCGGCTTCCAGCAGAGGTTGAACGTCTCGACGGCGCCGAAGTTGGTTGGGTGATCAAAGAGGACAATTCTCGGGTCGCCGATCTCGTCGACAAGCTGCCGGCAACTGTCATCGTCGGGCGCGTCGTTGTGAAGTTCGCAGATCCAATCGGCGAACCGTTGCTCACAAAGACTTTTCAGCGCCCGCCTCAGCATCAGCGGGCGCCGATACGTCACCAGGTAGACGCGCACCCGAGGCGGACGGCCACCCGCCTCTACTCTCGAAGGTCTAGCTGGAAAAACCACGTCGCTGAGCTTTGGCTTCAAGGCAGCAGTACACGCGGGCGTCACTCAACTCGCAGCAGTGAGGCCTGTCGCCGTAAGCATACGAGCGATCACCACCGTCGCTCATGCCTTGCGGCCTGCCATTTTGGTCGGAGCACTGTTGGACATCAGACGATCGAAGTAGGTGATGGTCTGGCGCAAGCCGTCCGCTAGCGCGACACGCGGCCGCCAGTCGAGATGCTTCTCGGCCAGTGTGATGTCAGGGCGACGTTGCTTGGGATCGTCCTGCGGCAACGGCAAGAACGTCAGAGACGATTTCGAACCAATCATCTCGATCGTCATCTCGGCCAGTTCGCGAATCGTGAATTCGCCGGGATTGCCGAGGTTGATCGGACCGGTCACATCAGCCGGGCTCGCCATCAACCGGATGAAGCCCTCGATCAGATCATCGACATAGCAGAAGGCGCGGGTCTGACTGCCATCGCCGTAGATCGTGATCGGCTCGCCCCGCAACGCCTGGACCACGAAGTTGGAAACGACGCGACCGTCATTGGGATGCATCCGCGGACCGTAGGTATTGAAGATCCGCGCGACCTTGATGTCGAGTTTGTGCTGGCGATGGTAGTCAAAAAATAGCGTCTCAGCGCATCGCTTGCCCTCGTCGTAGCACGAGCGCGGTCCAATCGGATTGACGTTGCCCCAGTAATCCTCGGTCTGCGGGTGAACCGATGGATCGCCGTAGACCTCCGATGTCGAGGCCTGGAAAACCTTGCACTTAAGTCGCTTGGCGAGCCCCAGCATATTGATCGCACCGTGCACGCTGGTCTTGGTCGTCTGGACGGGATCATGCTGGTAGTGAATGGGCGAGGCCGGACAGGCGAGGTTGTAAATCTCATCGACTTCGATGTAGAGCGGGAACGTGACGTCATGGCGCAAGAGTTCGAAGCGCGGATGCGAGATCAGGTGCTCAACATTCTGCTTCGACCCCGTGAAAAAGTTGTCGAGGCAAATGACGTCATGACCTTCCGCAATCAACCGATCGCAGAGATGAGATCCGAGGAATCCGGCGCCGCCGGTGATCAGAATCGTTTTGCGCGAAGTAACCCGACTTGCAGTGCTATCGACGGCCATGGACATCCTATCAATTCTCCGACATGCGAGCTGTCGAGAGCAAAGCTACCGCACTTCGGGTGAACGAACACCCGAAACCAGACGTCTGCACGTCATCCGGCGGCATTGACCGCACATATAGTTACCTGGAATGACACCGTTTTCCGGGCTCAGTCCTCGGCAACCCTAGATCTTCAACCTCGGCCGGTGGAGGCGAAGGGCGACTTCGCGGCCGATATCTCAAGTTTGTCCCGATCGTGGCTGGCCTTCAAGCCGCCAGTCCGCGTCGCAAAGAGAGACAGGCAGGCTTGTGCTTTTTCGGTCTATTGGCAGCCATTCGCAGGCGCTGGCCGTACTCGACGTCCCACCGAAAACGGAACAACATCAGGACGCCGCGCCGCCGCCTGACTCGGCCATCGCCGGACGCACATCGAGTTTACGCAGCTCGCGCCATGCCATACCGACGGCGTCGCGATCAACGCGCTCCCCGAACACGACCATTGGCACGGTCGCCGCGATAATTTTGAGATCAAGCATCAACGATGCATGGCGCACGTACCACACATCGAGCGCCGTTTTGTCGGCCACCGAAACGTCTCGTCCTCCACGCACCTGTGCCCATCCAGTAAGGCCCGGCTGGACAAGTAAGCGGACCAGAATGTCGGCCGATTGCTCGCGCGCCACCAATGGACGCGGGCCGACGAAGGACATATCGCCGATAAGGATGTTGAACAGCTGAGGTAATTCATCGAGGCGCGTGCGACGCAAGAGTGCGCCCACCTTCGATACGCGACCTGAATCCGGAATTCTCTCGCCGCTCATGCTGTGCGAGGCACCCATCGTGCGGAATTTGTACAGATTGAATCTCGCGCCGCGCAGTCCGGGCCGTTGCTGCACAAAGAGGACCGGGAGACCGACATCCAACGCCACAACGAAAGCAACCAGCAGTATCACCGGCAGAAGAACTACCAGCAAAATCAGCGCAACAGCCGCATCGATCGCGCGCTTGAGGCGCCAGTACGGGCGGCCAAGAAGGCGCTTGATTTCCTGGTCGCTGATCCCGAATTCATCGCTCCGGGGCCCTTCGCTTATGCTCTGGCTAACCGCACTTTGCTTCTCAGCGCTGTAGCTTGCGGTATCTGGCGAGCCAAACAAGCGCTCGGCGAAGAAATCGAGACGGACATCCGTCTTTCCCTCGAGATCGAGCAGTATCTGCCGCGCCGCATCGGACAGGCGGTCAAAGGGAGTCGCAATCACCACCCGGCCGACGTGGATACCGTGAACGTCCAGTTCGGCGATGACCTCAGCAATCGTTTCCGGCGTACCCAGCACGCGAGTCGACTGCACCAGTCGCCCGACGTGGCGCGCGTTGGGGGACAGAATGCCGGCAATTTGCACCGCGCCGTTGCCATATTCGGCCGCCGAGCGGAGGAACAGTTCCGTGACGCTGCCCCAACCCAACAACAGTACCGTATCGTTCGCGGAGGGTAGCGACACGACGTCAGGCCGGTCAGCGCGTCGGCGCCGATCATGCAGCACCCTCAAGAGAACCCTGGCGCCGACCAATCCAACCGCCATGACCATGGCTTGCAGGATCGGCAGGGATCTGGCCACGCCGTCAAGTCGATTGACCACAAACCCGATCGCCACTGCAGCGATGACGATCAGCGCCGTCGCGGCGACCGCACGCACATAATCAGCAAGACCACTGAACCGCCATATGGAGCGATTGAGCCGGAAGACGACCAAAATTGGCGCGGCAACGGCGAGCGTAATGCAGAGATATGGAACAAAGGATAGCCACTGCCCGGAGTCGATCGCAAAATTCTCGCGCAGCACCAGGGCGGCGATTGAGGCCATGCCGACAATGAATAAGTCGACGACCAGAGCTCTCTGGCTTTTTAAAATGTACATACCCACCACGGTGGCCAACCCACCGCCCCACTCAGAGTCCGCACTGATTCCAGAAAAAATGCTTTTTCAATTCGTTAAGGTTAACATCTCGGACGGGCGCCACACCGTCAACACAAACAGGCCGGTTATCCACAGCGCTTTGAATGAAAAATTTGCTTAATTATCAGGCCTCAAGTGCATTTTGGAAGCAGAAGTCTTTCCGCCGAGCAGCCCGGGTTTTCAGCCTTTTTGTTGCCCCGTTTTGCCTCTACCGGGAAGTTCCCTTTCAAACCACGCGCTTAGATAACCGTCCGAACGAAGGAACTGCCGCCCTATGACGGCACACTCGCCGGGGGGCGCGCCGGCGCAGTTCCTCGACAACGAAAGGACGTCAGTCGTCCGTCGACGGCGGCCGCGTTGCGGGGCGCCACGCCGCGGGCCAGTCCTCTCGCGCCGGTGCGGCATCGAAGCGTGGCGTTTCGTGCGCCGCTGATTGGGCCGGCTGGTTGTCACTGGCCAAAGCCGCATCGCCTGCGGCCGCATTTGCCGTGCGCGACCTTGATCGACGCGCACCATGATCCCGTCGCCCCATTTTCGTTTCGGCAGGCGGCGAATGGGCACCGATTGGCGCGATAACCATCGCTACAGCCCACGCGAATACCGACATCAGCGCAGTCGTGCGCAACGGATAGTCGACAGTTGAGTGGGCGAGCAGAAGCACCAGCATCAGTCCCGCGGCGCAGGCCAAGAGACGGTCAGTGTGACCCGCGCCCTCCAACTGGTGCCGCCAAACACGCCAAAGCACGCCGACCACCCAGACGATAAACAGCGCCATGACCACGAGCGCGACCAACCCGGCTTCCAGCCAGAACTCGAGAAAATCATTGTGGGCGCGGTTCGTATAAAAATCCGCCACGTTGTCCGTGGCCTTCTCGAAGGCCTGATAGACTGGCACGAACGTCCCCATGCCCGAGCCGAACGGCATAAAGGCAATCGCCGCTTCGATGGTGTTGCGTGCAAATGGCAAGCGGGCATCGGTCAAAGGATCCACCGTGAACCGATCCTGAATCCGATAGAGCGCAAACTGCGACGAGAAGACGATGGCGACTAGCACCGCCGCTCCGAGCAGTCGCACCGCGCCGCGAGCCGGACGCCCGTCAACCGCGCCCTCACCCGCTTCGTTCGGCGAAGTCAGGAAGGCAAGCGCAAAGCTCCCGACGAGAGCAATTGTCGTAAGGCCAAGACCTGCTCGCGAGCGGGCCATTGCCTGCGCCCCCACGAGGATCACGACGACAGTGAGGGAAACAACGATCGCAACCAAATGCGGGGTGCTGCGTCGAGAGCGCAGCTTCGCGCCGGCGCGAGTGAATTCGCCAACGGCGGACACGGTCCACACCGCGGCCATGAGGACAAGGCAGTAGAGCAGGGCCGCATAGTGGTTGCGGTTAGCAAAGAAACCGACCGCCTCACTCGTGTTTGTGTAAGCATAAAATCGCAGTGGGCTCGACGCGCCCTGCGCGACCTGTAGTAGCCCCACGCCAACACTCGTGAGCCCCGTGATCAGCACGACGATACTCATCCGTCGCCGGTCGGCATATCCGAGTTGCAGGCAGGCGAGAAAGACAGTCATAGGCGGCAGCAGCGCCAGCGCGCTTAGCCAAGTCGCGCGCGGCACCAGACTCAGCGGCAGCCATCCGGTCTGAAGCCCGGCGGCTAAGAGATTGCCCTCGAAATCAGTTCGACCGGGGAGGCGCGTCCACACCCACGGCGGCAGGGGCACAAGTTGCGCTGCAGGAAGCGCGATCGCCAGCAAGCACAACAATAGGACCCATTTAACGCGGCCGCCGCCATGAGCTCTCGGCACATCCAGCAATCGCCAGGCGGCCCATAGCAAAAGCGGGACAGCCATCGTCTGCAGCGCGACATCGCCGAGAAATCCCTCGCGCGATCCGCCGCCCAAAACGAGGCAAGCAACGAAATAGGCCGCTGCCGCCGCCCAAAACGGAGCTATGGCAGAAAGCGACCATCGAACGTTGCGAATGGACCGTTTCGGCAATTGGATGTGCCCCTCACTCGCCGTTTTCGGCGTCCGATGCCTCTCGCGCCGTTAGCTGGCAATCGATGCCGTCCGTTGCAAAACAAGTGTCCACGGTCATGGGCCAGCTGGAATTGTGGTGCGCTTCAATTGGGCCGCGCCGCCGACCAACCAATCGCGGTTGAAGGTTTTTGTTGGGGCGAGCGGCGGCGGCGCAGCGGCTGGTGCACTTCCTTCCGAGCACGGCGGCTTCGACTCGACCCACGCCACCATTCCCGGCACGACATCGACCGTGCAACCGCCTTCGTAGACGAGCGAGCCTTGCGAACCAGCTGCGGCAATGACCGCATCGCCTTCATTGAGTTTCATGCGATCGCCGACAGGTTGATAGCCGGTGCCAGTATTCGCAAGAACCTCGCCCTTGATCGGCACGATCTCGGCAGCCAACGTAGGACGGGGCGCCACGCCGAGCGCAATTGACACAACAAGGGCGCCATGGACCCATCTGATTGCAGAGCGCTTCGTGTAAATGTCCATTCAGTGACCTCACAGACAATGCACTGGCGACGTAGCCTCTATTCGCGCGCGGAAAGCTAGCGCGCGGGTGCGAGCGCCGGCAAGGCAGACAACACGTCATACATGCCGGTGGCTCGGTTCAGGTCCCACAATTACTGCTGCCGACGGGGGCCTTGGGGCGCCAGCGCGCCCGTCGGCTGCTGTGCCGCGCTCGATACCCGCCGTATCGACAAATCGTCGAACCAGATTGCCCCGGACACAAAGCGCTCGGTCGGCGAGCGAGCATCCAGATCCAAGCTCAGACGCTGGGCCGTACAGCCTGTCGCAGGGACATTCACGGCGAACGAAAATGCCTTCCAGGAGATCATCTCGCCAAGAAACATGTCACTTTGGCCAACCGTCTTCTGATTTTCGAGACACGTCACTCGCCACCTGACGCTCCGTCGCCCGACCACATCGCCCTGCGCTTCTCCCTCGAGCTGATAGTTGCCCGGCTGCAAGCGGAGCAATTGGCTGGTGCCGCCGAGTTCGACCCGTCCATGACCGAAGTGCACGACCAGGGCACGAGCTGTCGGGCGGTCCGGGCGACTCGCAATAGAGACACTCGCAGTCCCGTCGAGGGGAAGCGTCCAATCAAACGGCAAATCTGACGGCTTCGTCTCAAAGCTGCCGTTGACCATTAGACCGACTGACGCAAGCTGCTGAGGTGGAAGAAACTGGAGCCACGTATAGTAAGCGAGATCAAAGTACTTCCGTTGAATCAGAAAATTCAGATAGCCTCTGATCTCTGAGATGGTGGGCGGCGACGTATCCTTGATCGCGAGGAAAAGATCGAGCGGCGTTCGTGCGTCCGTCACCGCGGCGGGCAGGTCTGCGAAGAACGCGGTTCGCCATGTCGGTGACGTCCGCAAGGCCTCCTTCACAAGGAGTGCGGTCTCCGGTGACTCGGCAAGGCGCGCGATCAGCGGCGTCAGATGAGAAATGGTACGCGGGTGCATTCGCATGAGAATGTCCGCGTGCTGCATGACCATTGGCCAGTCCTGCTTTTCGATAGCATCGTCGATCAGCCATGCCAGTGGCACCGGCTCGCGGATCGATCTGCGCGCGCTTGAGCGCAGGAAAACTGCGGCCGCGTCACTCTTGTCCCTGTCGCGGTTAAGTTCACCCAGTACGACCAGGGCGCGCACATTCCCTGGCTCCTGGGCTAGCATCGCTTCCGCCCATTCCTGAAGGCCGGCCTTCGTGCGCGCGATTTCGTCAACTGTCGGACCTTGCCCCTCGTTGGCTGTCGCCGTGCCACTGGGCGGGCCGCTTGTCGCCTTGAATCCGAAACGCGTGGGAGCGGCGCCCGGCGCCGTGACGCTCCGGAGGCGATCGATTGACCGATCCGCAAGAGCTTCCAAAACGCCAGGATCGTCGGGTCGCACCAACAGCGCGTACGTCGGTTCCACACGTGTCAGCGCCGCAACAAAACTGTGGGTCATGATAGCCCACAGCAAGGCTGTCCCGAGCAAGCCAAACAGCAAAATGCGTGTTAGACGCGACGGCTTTTCCTCGGACATCTCGTTCACCGAAACCGTTGATCGCACGACGAAGGATGCACTTGTCGCCCTCCCCTTCGCGGGGAGAGAGATGCACTCCATCATGACGCTCTAGCGATCCTGACCCATCAAATGGCGCAAAAAATGCCATACGCTGCGGGACGGAGAGCGCCGAAGCGGAGGCCTCTTTTCAAATCGACGAAGCCGGCTGTTTGCGCCTTGCGCGTTGCTACGCAGGGCGTTCGCGGCCTCCGATCGCGCCGGCAGCCCAGACGATCCGGCAGCAGTGGACCTTCCGCGCGCGGCGTCGTAGATCGCGCGCCGCTCAACTGTCTTCAGGTTGTTCCATGCCTCAGTGACCCGCCCGACAAAAACCACGCGTGCGACATTTGCCTCGCGATCGGGGTGAAGCCAGCGGAGCAGCAGCGCCATGTGGCGTCGTAGCTGATCGGTTGTCGCATCAGGGTTCACGCCGAGCGCGCGATAACTGTCGGCATCTGGATGCAGCAGAACCTGCTCTATGTAGAAACTTGCGGCGGATAGGACGGTCTGCTCCGCTACATCGCCGGACCGCAGGGCGTCAGCGAGTGCGCGGTCATCACCGGCAACAATACGAAGCAAGGTGTCCAGATCGGATGGCAGGTCGCTTGCGCGCAGCGCCCGCACGCGAGACGGCAAATGGAGAAGACCTACTGCAATCTCGAGAGCCGTTGCCTCACGCATTTCACCACATTCATGCCTGTGTCAGACGTCGCTGGCCTCGCGACCCGTCACTTTGACCGGTGATCTCCGTGGCCCCATAGCCGTAACCGTATCCATAGCCGTACTCGTATCCGTACGGCGCATTTCGTGCATCGAATTTGGTCAACACAGTTCCGAGTATCGGACTACGCGCAAACTGCAGGCGTCTCAATGCGCCCCGGATTTGGCCAGGCCGCGTTTGGCCGGCGCCGACGACAAAAACGGCAGCCGCGGCGACATTTGACAATAGGGGCGCGTCGGCAAGTCCCATCACCGGCGGACAATCGATGACAATAAGATCGAACGTCTCCATCCCAACAGAAACCAAGGAAAGAAGACGCGGACCGGCAAGAAGATCAGCGGCGTTGGGGGGCAGCGGGCCGGTCGCCATAAACGTGAGTTTGTCGACATCCGTCGCCTGGAACGTCTGCGGCGGCAGCAATTCGCCCGTCAAGTAGTTGCTGAGACCCACCGCATTGCCGACACCGAGCTTGTGATGCAACGACGGGTTACGCAGATCAGCATCAACGAGCAGAACCCGCAGGTTCATATTGGCGAAATGGCGCGCGATCGCGAGGGAGGTGATCGACTTGCCTTCAGCCTGCACCGAGCTCGAAACAATCAGCGACCGCGGCAAGCCTTGGTCCGTGGAGAACTGGAGAGCGGTACACAGTGAGCGGTACGCCTCGGCAATCGACGAACGCGGATTGAGCAGCTCCTGCTCCACAGCAGCATCCTTGTCGACTTTCGGAATCACGCCGAGTGTTGGCACTCCCGATAGTCGCTCGAGTTCGTCCGGCGAACGAACCGCATCGTCGAGGCGCTCGAGGAGAAACGCTACGCCGAACCCTCCCCCCAACCCCAGCATCAGCGACAAGATCAAGGACCGGCTCAGGTTGGGCGACGACGGCCGCCCCGGAGGCGATGCTTTGTCGACCACAAAAATATTGTTTGCACCCGTACCGCCCGCAACGTCGACTTCCTTGTACCGCTGCAGCATTCCTTCATAGAGCGTCCGAAGCGTATTGGCTTCCCGTTTCAGATTATTGTACTGAATGCCGCGCCTCTGCAGGTCCAAAGTCTCGACGCGCAGCGATTCGATCCGCGCGCGCATCTCACTTTCCTGCTGCAGCACCTGCTCGTACGCTGCCTTATGCGTTTCCTTGATCGCCTTGACCTCGGCCACGACTTGGCGATCGATCTCCTTCATGCGGGACAGGAGCTGAACCATCGCCGGATAGCCGGGCTTGAACGTCTGCAGCTTCTCCTTGTATTCGCCGTCGAGCGTATTGCGGGACGCGCGCAACCCCTGGATCACGGGGTTCAAGAGGAACTGAGGAAGATTGAGCGCGTCGACATTCTCGACCTGACGCCATAGCTGTTCTGATTTGATGCGCTCTGAAATAATCCCGCCAAGAACGGTATTTGCAGCGGTCAAGTTGGATTCCGCGATCGATGACTTCTCGCTCGTGATAACGAATTCTTCCTTCTCGGCGAAGGATATGACGGCCTGCTCCGCTTCCTCGAGGCGTATCTTCAATTGAGCAAGCTGATCCTCCAGAAACGCCTTGGCGTAGACGTTCGCCTGGAAGCGCTTATCGAGGTTCGAGGCGATGAACGCGTCGGCGTATACATTTGCCACCCGCTGCGCGCGTCCCGGTACCGGATCGGTGTAACTCACATCCACAATGCGCGAACCCGTAACGACACGTACCGACTGGTTGCCCGCGACAATGTAGGCCGCAATTTCGGCGCGCACCGCTTTGTCGTGCTGCGCAAAGCCCTGTGCCGTCGCGCCGCCAAATATTGAACCGATGGCGCTCAGCCATGAGAACTCGCGTGGCTTGAAAAAATCCAGGTCGTCTGCAAGCTTGGCGAGGGTCACAACGCGCTCTGCCACGGCTACGCTCCGCAGCAGCTCGATCTGGGTGCGCAGAAAGTCGCTCCCGCCCTCCGATGCTTCGACCTGCCCCCCTTCGACGATCTTGATCGGCTTTGCATCGATTTGGATACGAACGGTCGCCGTATACATCGGCGTAATCATCAAGGATCGCAGCGCGCCGATCGTAACGACTGCGATTGCAATGGCGACAATCAGCCATTTCCGCTTGAACGCAATTCTCAGGCACTCGAACAACAAACTGCGGAGATCTTGGCCTTGGGGCTCATCCGCGTACGCCACACTCCCAGGGACACCGCGCAAAGGCGTCGTGTTGTCTGCCGCAGCGAGGTGTCGACCATGGCCGACGTCGGGGTAACCGTGTGCGATCGCTCGCCCATTCTGCATTGCAAGAACCCACGCTCGTTACGCTTAGAGAAGCAGCCCAAACATGCCCACGAGTGGTAGTGTTTTCAGAATATCGTTGTACAATTTCTTGCCCGTCGATGTGTTCACGATCACAATATCCCCTTGAATAATCGGCGGATCCGGCGCACGGCCGGCCTTGATCTCCCCAATGTCGAACTTGGCCGCCTGATGTGTACCGTTCGTCGTCCGGAACACCATGACCTCGGAACTATCTGCGACGTCATTCAAACCGCCCGCCGTCGCGACCAACTGCAGAAGCGTTGTCGGACCGCGATAGGGATACACGCCGGGCCTGCTGATGGAGCCTTCAAGGGTCACGCGCTGGCTGTTGTACTCCCTCACAAAGACTGTGACCTGAGGGTCCTGAAAATACTTTTTGCTGAGCTGCGCCTTGAGGGACCGTTCGAGTTCCCGCGCGGTCACGCCGCCTGCTCGAACATCTCCGACCAGCGGCAGATTTATCGTCCCGGTCTCCGCCACCTGTACTGTCTTGGCCAGATCGGGCGCCTGATAGACGGATATATCAAGGACATCCTGCGGCCCGATGCGATAGCCATCGCTTCCAGGAGTGCTGATGCTCTCCAAGTTACGGATCTGCTCGGAAAATGCGGCCGTGGCCTTCACTTTGATCGGCCGAGCGCTTGAGGTCGGGGCCTGCGGCGGCACACCCAATCCCGCAGTGGACATCATTGGCTCACCGCCAACGGAGGCTGTGGTCGTTTCATTCAAGGCGGCGCCACACCCTGCCAGAGCTGCACCAATCAAGAGCGTCAAAATAACCGAAACGAACAGGGGGCGGGGCCCCCTTTGCATGATTTGCATTGCCCCAACTCTCCGCCACCGATGGGATTGGGCCGTGGCCGACCCTCTCCCACTCCGCAATGCTTAAATTTCAACAACGCTTCTGGTTAGCATGCTTTCAAGCAGGCCACGAGGGCGCGCGACGACCAATTCCCAGGCAATCCACTCGCCAATTCCGGCAGCGGCACGTTGAACGCTTGATCGCTGCTGCGGCCGACTGCATACGTCGCTCTAAGCGTTGGTCGCGAAGATATGGGCCAGCCCATCATCAAGTAATTGCTCTGCAATCCCTCGGACACCGCCACCGAAACGCCCAGCGAGAGCGGTGATGGTGGCACGCATCGAGCCACCTTTGTCACGAGCCGCTGCAAGCAGTTGGCGCTGGCACCCACTCGAAGCAACCTCTCGGGCTGTGTCTGAATCGGCACATAAGCCACGGCGGCCCACTCAGCCAAGGTCAGGGTGGGCATCGGCGTCGGCGACGAGTCGAAGAGCAATAGCTCGCCATCGAATTCCGATTGAAGCTCAACGACCGCCTTGCAAATTTCAGGATCTGCATTCGAAAAGAACGAACACATACGCCAACAATCACGCCGATGCGGAAGGGCGGCGTGAGTGCGCGGTGCTGCGAATGCGATCCGCGCATCGCAGGTCGCGACGAAAAGCGGCGGCTTGCGCCTTGCCGATCTGCACGATAGCAAAGTGCAAGAGGTTCGGTATGTGCCCGGATGTGCGTTCGTCGTGAGTGCCGGAGTAGTTCAATGGACGGAAGCGTTGGACCAGAAGCCGAGCCCGTTCCACACGTTGACCGAAAGCCCGACATCACTACGCGATGGGTGGCGGTCAACACACATCCCCACCGTGAACGTGTCGCTGTCGAAAACCTAGTTCGCCAGCAGTTCAAGGTCTATTGCCCGACCGAACTGCGAAGGGTTCGGCATGCACGGCGGGTGCACGATGTCGCCCGCCCAATCTTCCCTGGCTACATCTTCGCCCAAGTCGCCCCCGACCTGTCCCTGTGGCGATCGATTCTGTCGACGCACGGCGTGCGCTCCGTAATCAGCTACGGCGATCGACCGGCCTTTGTTGAGTCCGGTTTCATCGAGGGATTGCGCGCGCGCGAGGTGGACGGCGTGATTACGCGACCCATCACGCCCTACAAAATTGGCCAGGAAATCCGTTTGAACGGAGGCCCGTTCGATGGCCTAGTCGCGACGATTGTCGAGATGAACGATAAGGACCGGCTGGTTCTGCTCATGCGCTTGTTGCGTCAGGAAATCCGCCTGAGAGTGACGACGGCGAGCGTGCGGGAATTCTAGTTCGCTAGTCTCATCAAATCGGGTGCGAGCGCAGTTCTTTGACAGGATAGCCGCCTTCCCTGGCGTTCTGCGGACGGCGGGTAGCGATCCGACGTGCGACATCCTCCACGGGTCGGCCCGAGCGCAGCATCGCGCCGACCAATGTGTACTCCACGAGATCCCGCTGCGCCCGGCTCCCGCCCAGCCGCTCATGCGCGCCAAGATAAGGTTCGATGGCGGCGATAGTCCCGTCCCAGTCGGAGCGCGCAAAGGCTGCAAAGGCGTCCGCCATCGGCACGACAATGTCCGCTGCCGGCCCTTTGGGCGTGCGCATGATCTTTTCGAGCGCCGCGCCGTTGCCAGCCATCGCATGGGCTAGCGCCGCGTGAAGATCGGCAAATCCAACACCAGGATCGGGAAACCACGTTGCTGCGTACCGGCTGAGTTCCTGCCAGAGCTCCGGCCGGCGCTGTTCGCCGGCAAGCTCCGCGCGAAAGAGGAACGAGGCGCAGTCGGTGAGCACGTTGATCTGCGGCCCCCAAGCCGCATCGGGACGCAGATTCTGCTCATAGATCCGCCAGGCGTCATCGGTATGGCCGAGTTCCATCGACCACAGCGCCTGATGCCAACTCACGTGACAGTGCAAGGCGCCGCTTCGGGAATAATCGCGCGCCCAATCGTTGAGAAAGGCCAGTCCAGCGCGCCGCTCGCCGACCTCGTAATAGAGGTGCGATCGGATATGCGCCGCATTCGCGTTGCGCGGAAATGCCCTGAGGGACGCTTCGATATTTGGCAATGCCCGATTGAAGTGCCCCAATTCCAACTCGGCGAAGGCAAGCAGGCTCCGGTACCACCAGTCGTCGCCATAGACGTCAGCCAAAGGCGCAAGCAGGGCGAGCTTGTCCTCTTCGCGTCCCTTGAGGCCCGAAAAGCCGATGA